>JAFEBQ010000015.1:186101-211984 GCA_018242585.1 Planctomycetota bacterium | reverse complement strand
TTTCACCGCTCCACTGGAAGTTCCACACACCCCTGCCTCACTCCAGCCAAGTAGTTTAGGGCGCAGTTCCCCGGTTGAGCCGGGGGCTTTCACACCCTACTTACAAGACCGCCTACGCACCCTTCAAGCCCAGTGATTCCGAATAACGTTTGCACAGTTCGTCTTACCGCGGCTGCTGGCACGAACTTAGCCCGTGCTTCCTCTGAGGCTATGTCAAATACAGGAGATTGCTCCCATACACTTCATCCCCTCTGACAGTGGTTTACAACCCAAGGGCCTTCATCCCACACGCGGCGTCGCTCGGTCAGGCTTGCGCCCATTGCCGAAAATTCTCGACTGCAGCCACCCGTAGGTGTCTGGGCAGTGTCTCAGTCCCAGTGACGCAGGTCGTGCTCTCACACCTGCTACCCATCATTGCCTTGGTAGGCCATTACCCCACCAACTAGCTAATAGGATGTAGACCCATCTTCTGGCGGAATCACACCTTTGGTCCGGAGACGTCATCCAGTATTACCTGCAGTTTCCCGCAGCTATCCTGAACCCGAAGGTAGGTGATCTACATATTCCTGTCCCTTACGCCGCTTTCCCCTTGCGGGTACACGCGCGACTCGCATGCCTCATCCACGCCGCCAACGTTCATTCTGAGCCAGGATCAAACCCTTCATGAATTTTTCGCTTTATCCCGACGGCAAGCCGTCGGACAATTGAGCAAATCACTAGAGCCTGATGTTGGCGTCATTCTTTCCGATGTCACCACCGGCGATACGACGCCCAATAATCGGTCACAAACTTGTGCTGGCTTACTCATTGATCGCCCACGAACCCTGCGCGAAACGCCTTGCGACGCCCCGAACACGATCCGCCTAGCGATCATCAATTAACTTGGGATCACTACCAAATTGTCAAAGAACTTGCTCACCCAGCAGCAAGCTGCCGGTTGAGCGGAGACTCAGCATTCTATCGGAAGACCAAGGGGTGTCAATTACCGTCGAAATAATTTTTCGACCATCATTTTCTGCACCCAACGCACATCAGCCCGCACGGCGCAACTTATTGGAATTTCAAGGACTAAGCGTGCTGTCGTCCACAACTTGCCCAGTCGCGCCATCGCGCAATGTTGGAGCACCAGCCGAAGAAAATCGGCCGCAAAACTTCGCTAGCCTGCTATTCCGCGCTTTCGCCCAACCGCAGCTTCACGTCGGTCGGCGCGCCGTCGCGCACAATCCCCAAAGTCACCGTCTGGCCAGGCTGTTTTGACTCGACCGCCGCCAGAAACGCTTGCGCCGTCGTCGTCGGCTTGCCGTCAACGGCCACCACCAGGTCGGCCGCCGTGCGATCGATGTTGTTGAACTCGTAGACAAACGGCCCTTGTTGCCGACGCTCGCGCGTGACCTTCGGACCACGCAGGCCGGCCTTCTCGGCCGGTCCACCGGGCGTCAACGCGGCAATTAACAGCCCGCTTTCCGTCTGAAATACCTTGGCAATTCCCGCGTCGGCGCGAATCACGCGACCACGTTCCAACAATTGCGGCACCACCTGGGCGATGCTGCTCACCGGCACGGCAAAGCCAACGCCGGTGCTCTGCCCCGTCTTGCTCGCGATGGCCGTGTTCATGCCGATCAGACGCCCGTGACTGTCCAACAGCGGGCCGCCCGAATTGCCCGGGTTGATCGCCGCGTCGATCTGAATGATCGACTTGATCGTGCGATTGTTCCGACTCGGCAGCGAGCGATTCAAGCTCGACACCACACCCGTGGTCAGCGTCCGTTCAAGCCCAAACGGATTGCCGATGGCAAACACCCGCTGCCCCACGCGGAGTCGAACCGAATCGCCAAATTCCACGGGAAACAGCGAGGCCGGCGGCGCCTTGATGCGAATCACGGCAATGTCCGTGGCCGGGTCGCCACCGACCAGTTCCGCCAGATACGACTTGCCGTCGAACAACGCGACTTGGATTTCCCGCGCGCCGTCGATCACGTGATGGTTTGTCAGAATGTGCCCTTGCTTGTCGAGCACCGAACCCGAGCCAGCCCCCTCGGAGGGGATTTCGATGAAGAACAGCGCTCCGGTCTGCATCCCCTTGGTGTTGATGTTGACGACGCCGCGATTCACTTTTTCATAGACGGCGATATTCACCTTCTCGTCGGGCGTCAGGTCGTCATCATCCGACGACTGCGGTATGGCTTTGCCGCCTAGCCGCTGCGCCGGCTGACGCGCGCCGCTGGTTTGGGCAGCGTTATCGGTGTTGGTCCGCGACTCTTGAAACTCAATGGTGGTTTCCGCTGGCCGCACATCCGCCGGCGCCGGTCGGCTCAACGGCACCTGCGCCGCGGCATGGGAATGCCAAAACCGCACGTAAGCCGCCGCCACCAACAGCCCTAAACCACTCGAAATCAGACACAACACCACGGTTCGTTTCATCGCCATCCGCTCCGCCAATAATTCCCATCGCCGCCCGGCCTTACGTGCGGCCGGCGTGCTCCCATGATACGCGCAAACGATGCACGCGACGAGCAGCGGCGCAAGCATTGCGGCTATCGTCGTACGGACAATCGTCACAACCCGCAGCGCTCGTCGCAGACGGCCTCGTTAGCGGCAACCTAATGTCGCCAATTCACCTAGGCCGATACGTTTGCCAGCAGACGCCATTTGGCTGGCACTGCGCATCGAACGCCTGCATGGACAGGGCAGGCGCGTAAGGCGGACCTGTGGTTGGGTATGGAGATCCGACGAATGAAACGCTCTCGCGTCGCGCTGGCGTGGTTTCTTGCCCTGTATGGAGCCCTGTTGGCAGCAGTGCGAGTCAGCGGGCCCAGCGGCGTTATCGCCTCGGAAGTGTCGCGAGCCACGCGCCCCGGCACTGAAGCCGGCTCGCAAAAGCTCATGACACACGAATCGGAGTTCGCCCTCGATCTCTACCACCCCAATTGCGGTCTGAGCTATTTGTGGAATCGCTCGGGCTTGCCGATTCAAGGCCCTCCGAGCTTGGCCTTTCACGGCCCCGAGCAGATCCGCCAGTTTGCGCCCGAGGCGCTGAATCACACCTCGCCGGTGGCCGAACGCTGGCAACGTCAACAACTGGCCGACCAGGCGCAGGTCGAAGCCCTGGCACGTCACTTACCCAAGCGCAAGCACCCGCTTCAACGCGTTGACGCGGACGACGAGCCGCAAGCGTCGATCGTGCTGGTGATTCTGGCGGGCGAGCCGAGCCACCGCCCGGTCGCCCCCATTGGTTTCAATGATCAAAAGCTGTTGAAACTCACGCAGTCACTCTACAAATCAGGTGCCATCGACACGCACACCGTGCGTCCAGTCACGCTCGCCTTGCCGGTTAGTCATGCTTGGCTCAATGGCCAGCCGGCCGGTGAGATTGGCCGCACCGTGGCCATGCTGCCAACGTGGGGGCGTCTGCGTGAGCGGGAAGCGATCGAAATCGCCTCGGGGGCCAAGAAGATTACCGCCAAGGCCAAGGCGCGCCCCCACTGGTCGGCCCGGTTGATCACCGATGGCATCGTGGCCTCGGCTAGCTTCGCCAAGCACACGGCCAAAGGATACTTGTATAGCGCTCCGGCTGTGGCGGTGAACGTCGCCCATACGTGGAAGATGATTCCGCACGCGGCCCCCCGCCAGGTCCAGCGGCCGACCCAAAATTACAGCCGACCGTCATCCCGAACCACGAAGCGTGGCATCGGCTGGCGTGTGCTGCGGTAAGGCCGTGGCGATCAAGTCGCGGGAATGTGGCGGCTTTTCGAGGCGTAAGGTTTGAGGCATTGGCAAACTAGTGAAGCCTATGGCATGATGTTCGGCTCGTCGTCCGAAGCATCACCATAACTCCTAGATTGCCCCTACCTTGCCCGGCCAACTCCTCGTCACGATCGCCACGTACAACGAGATTGAAAACCTCCCCAGGTTGATCTCCGAGGTGCATCAGTTTGCACCCCAGGCGGACATCCTGGTGATAGACGACAACAGCCCCGATGGCACGGGGCAATGGTGCGACAAAACGGCCAAGACCGAGCCGCGGCTCCATTGTTTGCACCGGTCGGGAAAACTGGGGCTGGGAACGGCCACCATTGCCGGCATGCAATACGCCATCGAGCATGGCTACGAGCTGGTGCTGAACATGGACGCCGATTTCAGCCACCATCCGCGTTATTTGCCGGCCCTGATCGCCGGTATGGACGCACCTACGCCGGGCTCGGTCGATGTGATGGTCGGCTCGCGCTACATTCAGGGGGGTGCCATCGAAGGCTGGCCGCTGAAACGACACTTCATGAGCCGCGGCATCAATTGGTTCTCGCGCCTGGCGCTGGGCATTGGCGCCCGCGATTGCAGCGGCGCGTTCCGTTGTTACCGCGTCTCGCGATTGAAGCAGCTCGACTTTAGCAGCATTCGCTCGCGCGGCTATTCGTTCCAGGAAGAACTTTTGTGGCGATTACAGCGGCTCGGCTGTCGGATTTCCGAGGCACCGATCACGTTTGTTGATCGCATCAGCGGCGCGTCGAAAATTAATGCGTCGGAGTCCGCTAATTCGATGCGCATTCTCTTGCAGCTTGGCCTGCAGAATTGGTTCGGCAAGCGGTAACGCCACCATGCCAGAACGCGTCGTCGTTTCGTGGAGCGGTGGAAAGGATTGCCTGCTGGCGCTCGAAGCGCTGCGGGCCGATCCCAGGTACGAAATCGCCGGATTGGCCACGTGTCTGAACGGCGACGAACAGGTGGCGATGCATGAAGTGCCGCGCGCCTTGCTGGCAGCCCAGGCCGCAGCGCTCGGGCTGCCGTGCTGGACCGTGGCTCTGCCACGATTTCCGTCGAACGAGCAGTACGAGGCGGCGTGGCTGGCCGAGTTCGATCGATTCGCCGCCCAGGGCATTCAGACCGTCGCGTTCGGCGATCTGTTTCTCGCCGACCTGCGCGCATGGCGAGAAGCACTCGTGGCAAAGTCGACGCTGCGCCCCGTTTTTCCCCTTTGGCGGCGCGATACCTTATCGCTGGCCAGGCAATTCATCGATCGCGGTCATCAAGCAATCCTGACGTGCGTGGACACCCGAGCTTTGGCCGCCGAATTCGCGGGCCGG
Organism: Planctomycetota bacterium; assembly: GCA_018242585.1. Lineage (NCBI taxonomy): Bacteria > Pseudomonadati > Planctomycetota > Planctomycetota bacterium. Next base: position 206,906 of record JAFEBQ010000015.1, on the reverse strand, counting down.
CCGTTTGACGCGAGGCTACTCGCCGATTTACCCTCGGGCGTGGATCCGTGCGGCGAAAATGGCGAATTCCACACGTTTGTTCACGCTGGGCCGATGTTTTCCAGCAGCGTCAATTTGCACGTGGCGGGAGTTCACGCCGACGATCGGTTCTGCTGGGCTCGGCTTTTATTTGGTTAAACAATCACAGCCCCGGAGCCTGCGCTCCGGGGCTGTGATTGAGCGGATTGGCAAGGCTACAAATAGCGGCTTAGTAGCCATTGCCCATATTGAAGCACGGCTGCTCCGACATGGCGCCAACACAGATGTTGACGCACTTCGAGTGCTGGACGTTGTTGTTGTTGTCACCGCTTTGGTCGCAGAAGTCGGGCAGATCGACGAACTGCGAACCGGCGGTAAAGGCGGCGTGGCCACAGACCCCGCTGAACGAGTACGACTGATCCAGGTTGGCGATCGCCTGGGCCACGTCGGCCAGTTCGCTGACCACCGAATCGCGGACGCTCTTTAGCCCGACGATCACGCCAATCACCAGAATGGTCATAATCAGGACGATCTCCGCCGAAATGATGGCGCCAGTTTCTTCATTCCACAAATGTTGCAAAGTCTTCATTGCTAGTCCCATCCCTTTTTCGTGTGCTGGGCGCTACGACTTGTACATGTGTCGCAGGCTTAATTGGCCCTCTATTTAGCACGTTAAGCAGGAGTGGAACCTTCACAACGGCGAAGACTTTAACGATTACGGAAAATCGGCGATCGTGCGACGGAATAAAAACTACAAGTGATACAGCCGTTACAACCGGACCAAAAATCGGCGCATATCGCCGTCCGCAGAATCATCACCGGAAAAACGAGCGCTAAAACCCGCGCTAAAGTTGCGAGCAAAAACACGGGAAAAGAAGTCCCGTGCCCCGCGCATACGCGCACGCGGTGATTTCCGCCCGCGGGCCGCGACGATGCTCGCCGTTTCAAGACGAGAAAACGGGGGCGAGTAGCACCTGGATCACGTCCATCGTGGTCAGCGCCAGTTGCGGATTGCGCAGCGAGTCTCCCTCGACGCACTGTTGCCACATTTGCATCGCGTGGCGCAGATACTGCTGCCGCGATTCTTCGACCAGCTCGGGATGTAGGTCGCGCACGACCTCAGGCCACAAGAGTTTGAATTGTTCGAGCGCGCCCGAACGGCCGGCGATCGCCTCGAAGACCGCGTCGTCCAATTGTTCCAGCCGCTCGACCGCCACGGGGCACTGGGCAGCCAGCATTTCGCTCGGCGCGGCCACGTCAAAGGTGCGGGCCGATTGCGCACCAGGCGCAGCGTGATCGTTGCTCGATGTCTCGGTGTTACGGTGGGCGCCGTCGGCGCGGCGTCGCGGGTCGTAAATCATGATCGGTCGGGATTTGTGGCTTAATTATCGAGGAAACGGGCAGTATTTACGCAGGCTCAGCCGGGCGGCCGCGAGCCCAGCGAGGCGTGCAACTGGTCCTGCAACTGGTCGAACTGGTCAATCAATCGCGCAAGGGACGCTTGTCCATCGCCAGTTGTAGCGCCGTTGCGGTTCGCATGATTGCGCCCTTGTCGCTGGCGCCGGGTGGTTTCGGCGAATTCGTCGAGCGACTTGCGCAATGCCTGTACTTCGGCCAGCCAGGCGGCCCGCTCGGCTTGCTGTTGTTCGTTCATCTGCTCGCGGGCGGCGTCCAAATCGGCCTGCAGCCGTTGCCGCTCCTTCAATAAAGAATCGACTTGTTGCTGCAGGTTCGGTCCCAGTCGCCCCTTTTCGCGAGCCAATCGGTGGCGCAGTCGGTTGACCTCGGCTTTGGCTTCGAGAAACTGCTGTCGCAGGCCGGCCACTTCTTCAGCCGAAGCGACCAGGCGGCCGATCTGGGCCTGGGCATCGGCCAGGGCGGCATTCAGGTCGGGCAAGACCAGAGGCGTCAACAAAAGACCCGCCGGGGCCTGCGCAACCTCGGGGGCGGGGGCACCCTCGGAAGCGGGCGCCACGGCGGGCAGGGTAGACAATCGGGCGTGCCACTGGAACAGCCGGCGAGCTTCGTCCTGGACCTGCTTCGCGCCCAGCTCGGTAATTTGCCGCAGTTCTTCCAGCTTTTGCCATTTCACATCCAGTTCGTCGCGAGCACGTTGGGCCTGCTGTTGCTGGTCGGCCAGTTGCCGGCAGCGTCCTTCGAGTTCGAGTCGCAACACATCGCAGTCGTCCAACTGGCGCGCAGCGGTTTGCTCGAACTCGGCGCTGGCCGAGAACAACTCGTCGAAGACCTGATCCAGGTCTTCCCAGGGGGCGGCAGATTCCTTGGCGCGATGCGTAGTAGCCACGCAGCGATGGTTCCGGTTTGAGATGTTGTGCCTGAACAGGCCGCCGAATCGGCTAGAAAAGGGCGCCGGAAAACCGGTCGCTTGATTCGGCATCTGAACCCTAGGTCGCCGTCGACTGCCTGGCAAACTTTCGCGACCATTTCGCCGCAACTTGTCAGACGCATGCATGCATGGCGTGAATTTCCCTCAAAAACCACGTCTCCCATAAACTCCGTAAGCTCGAAATATTCCGTCGTTTACGACAAGTTTCTCGCCACAAATGTCCCTGCCAGGGGTTGAAAAGGCGTCAAAATTTTCCCATGTTTCCCTAAGTCCCGGCGGTAATGGAGGTCGTCGTGGATCAGAATGGGTAGTTGCGACCAACCGGCGCTCGGCGAGTTCGCCCGAACTTTGGGCTCGCCGGCGGCAGGACGGGCGGCGAAAGCGAGACCCAGGCTTTCCCCGTTCGGAAAAGCAATTGCCTTGGCAGCGACGGAAACACTGTCCGCCTTAAACACGGCAGGTGCTCGTCGACTTTTGTTACTTGTTTTGCAAGGAGATTCCCGCATGTTGAACTGTGTTCGTTGGGCCGCCCCGGCCCTGTTGCTGGTCGCCGGCCTGTGCAATTCGGCCGACGCCAAGCTGTTTGGTCGCCTGCAAAGCGACGAGGAAATTCCCGCACCGGTCATGGCCGCCCCTGGCATGGCCGCTCCGATGATCAGCGCCATTCCGATGGCCGCCTCGTTAAATGCTGGTGACTGCTGCCCCCCCTGTTGTCCGACCCCCTGCATCACCTATCGCCACGCCGGACTGCGCAAGGTCAAGTGCTGTGGCTGCGAGCCGCCGGTCCAGACCGTCCTGTGCGTCAGCAATCCGTGTACTTGCTGCCCGGTCAACGTGCCGGTCTGCTTGCCGAGCTGCTGCACGGGCGCTCCGGCCGTGGCGTGCCGTGGCGGGATCCTGTGTGACGGCGTGGTCACCTATGATTGGTGCTGCGGCGTGACCGTCTCGGTCAAGTTCAAGAAGTGTGGCGATGTTGTCGTCACCTACCGTGGCGTCTAAGCCGTCGCGGTCAGCTTGATGGGTTCATTCAAACTCGGCTCGTGGCGTGACAAACGCCGCGAGCCGAGTTTTTTCTGCGCGCTGCTTCGGTACCAGTTGAAGGCCCGGACGGTTTAACTGCCGGCCTTGGCACACTACACTGGCTCGCATGCCCCGAGCCAAACGTCCCGCCCGACCGCCCCTGACGCCTCCTGGCGAGCCTCGCAATATCACCCTGCTGACCAGCTTGTGGATGTTGTCGCTGTTGACGGCGCTGGCCTGCGAATCGGTGGCCGGCGCGGCCCAGTTCTATTTGCGCCAAGCCGACGCTGAAGCGCTCCCCGTCATGGCCTTGGCTGGCATGATGACCCTGGCGTCGCTGGTCACGGCGACGCTCACACTGGCCCTGACGGCGGCGGTCTGCAAGTTGCGCCCCGTGCGTCCGCCACTGGTGCTAGTGGTGGTCGCCATCCTGGCTGGTATCATGCCCTGGCTGGCGATGCTGATTCTCAGGTTCGCTGGATGATTCCGCCCGTGTCGAATCGACCTTCCGCCCCTTCGCCATGACCCAACCCCAACCCACCGGCACTGATTACGCTCGTAGCGAGCACCACGAGTTTCTGCCGGCCGTGGACCAGGCGCTCCACGACGCCAACTTGCAATTGGCCCTGGTGAACCTGGGGGACACTCTCGGGACCCGCAACAAGCAGGCCCTCGGCAGCCTGCCCGACAAGGACGCCTTGCGCCAGCGTGCTCGCGCCATCAAAGAGGCGGCGTTAAGCCGGCTGGACGAGCATCTGGTCACGCTCCAAGCCGCCGTGGAGCGCAACGGCGGTCAGCTTCACTTTGCCGCCGACGCCGCCGACGCCCAGCAGATCATCACCGGCGTCATTCAGCGCGCTGGTGGTCGGCGCGTCGTCAAAAGCAAGTCGATGACCAGCGAAGAAATTCACCTGAACCACGCCCTCGAAGCGGCCGGGTGCGAAGTGCTGGAAACCGACTTCGGCGAATACATTGTGCAGTTGGCCGGGCATCGCCCCTCGCATCTGGTGGCGCCGGCCATGCACCTGACCATCAACGAGGCTCGTGACATTCTCAGCGCCGACGCGGGCCAGACGCTCCCGGCCGAAGCCGAGGCGCTGGCGGCCTATGCGCGTACGCGGCTACGCACCGCCTTTGGCGCGGCCGATGTCGGCATCAGCGGTGGCAACTTCGTCGTCGCCGAGACCGGCTCGGTGGTCATCATCTCGAACGAAGGGAACGCCCGGCTGACGACGTCATTGCCGCGCGTTCATATCGCCTTGGTCGGCATCGAGAAAGTCATCCCCCGCTTCGCCGATTTGCCGGTCTTTTTGAAGCTGCTGGCCCGAGCGGCAACCGGGCAGAAGATGTCGGTCTATACGTCGATCGTCAGCGGGCTGCGACGCGATGGAGAGTTGGACGGTGCCGAAGAGTTTCATCTGGTGCTGCTCGACAACGGCCGCTCGCGGATTCTCGCCGGGCCGCTGCGCGAAAGCCTGTTCTGCATTCGCTGTGGCGCTTGCTTGAACGCTTGTCCGATCTACCGGAACGTCGGCGGACACGCCTACGGCGGGGTCTATGCTGGCCCGATCGGCGCGGTCCTGACGCCGCAATACGACGGGCTGGTGCCCAATCAGCACTTGCCCCACGCCTCGAGCCTGTGCGGCGCGTGCCAGGCCGCCTGCCCGGTGAAGATCGCCATCCCTGAGATGCTCGTGCAGCTGCGCGATCAACTGCATGCCGAGCCCGCCATGGGGGGCAAGCTCGAAGGGTTCGCCTATCGGATGTGGGCCGTGGCCATGCGCCGGCCGGCGCTCTATCGCATTGCGACCTGGCTGGCCACGCGCACGATCGGCCGGCTGGGCAAGCGCTGGCTCGCCCGACTGCCGGGCCCGCTGCACGGTTGGACCCAATCGCGCGATTTCCCCGCCCCAGCTGCGCAACGCTTCCGCGATTGGTGGGAAACGGAGGGGCAAAAGTGAAGGCCCAAGACTTCCTGGCCCGCGTTCGCACCGCCGCCGCAACTGGCCGCCAGTACCCGGTGGCGTACGACAAGGACATTCCACCGACGACGGGCTACTACGGTGCCGGCGACGCGCCGGTTGATCGGTTCATTGCCGAAGCGAACCTGGTCGGCGGCCAGGCAGTGAGCGTGGCCAACGATGACGAAGCCCGCCAAACGATCGTGGCTCTGCTGAGCCAATACTCGGCCCAGCGGGCCCTTTGCTGGCAACATCCGCTGCTCGATCGCCTGAGACTTGACGAACTGCTCGACCGCCAAGGCGTGCCGCGGTTTGATTACGACGCTCTAGCCGCCATGCCTGCGGACGAGCGTCGCAAAACAATGATGAACTGCGACATCGGCATCACCAGTTGCAGCTACGCGGTGGCCGAGACCGGCTCGCTGGTCATGCTGTCGGAACCAGGGCGCGAGCGGGTGGCCAGCCTGCTGTCGACGGTCCACATCGCGGTGATCGAAAGGAGCCAACTGCTTCCCGACCTGTTCGACGTGTTCGAGAGAATCCAGCCCGACACCGACGGCCGGTTGCCCAGCAACGTGACTTTCATCACCGGGCCGAGCAAGACCGGCGATCTGGAATTACGCCTGGTGACGGGCGTTCACGGCCCGAAATACTGGCACGTCATCGTGATTGACGAGCCGACTGCCGTGTAATGGTCTTTGCTGCGTTCGAAGCGCCGGGCATGGAATGAGCCCCGTCGATGCGCAGCCGATTGCCGGTTGACGTAGTGGTCGCCGGCGTCACATTCGGGAGCCAGCGGGCTAGCCCTGGCCACAGTAGTTTTGCCTGCTGTTTCAGATAGTTCGTGCGGAAGTAATAGCGCACGAAACATTTGGCGTGCCAATCAAGCAACTCTTCGGCCGTCAGATGCGTGTATTGCAGCACCGGCTGATAGACATCGTAGCGCGAGTAATCGAACGTCGCGATCCGATCCTTGAGCGCCGTAAACATGGCCGTACCGGGGTATGGCGTCACCAGATTGAAGTTCGCCAACGTCGGCCCCAGCCACTTGGCGTAACGCAACACCTGACGAATCGATTCGGACGTGTCGTCGACAAAGCCGATCATCAAGCCGGCCACCGTGCGAATGCCCAATTCGTGGCAGGCCGCGATCCATTCGCGCAGGGACTCGTCGGCCAGTGGTCCGCGTTTATGCTCGCCGAGCAGTCCGTTGTCGGGCGTCTCGACGCCGAAGGTAATGCTCGTTAGGCCAGCGCGGCGCAACAACCGCAAGGTGTCGAGGTCGATCAGGTCGCTGCGCGTTTCAATGGCGAACTGCACCGGCCGGTGCAGCCGGGCCAGGCCAATTGCCAGCTCCTGCGCCCGGCGTCGATCGACGCCAAACAATGGGTCGCGGAACTTGAACGAGCGAAAGCCGAACCGGGCCACGCTTTCGCGAATCTCGTCGACCACGGCGTCGCTGTCGCGCTGCCGCCGGCCACGATGCGTGACCAGGTACGGGCAATAGTCGCAAGCCAGCGCACATCCGCGGCTATGCTGCACCAGGGCAGTCGGAAACCGCGTGAAGTCGAAACCGACACGGAACCGGCGATGGCCAAAGGGGCTCCAATCGGGCCGGGGCAACGCATCGAGATCGCCGACAATGCCCAGGTCGATCGAACGCTCGTTCGATTCGACCACCTCGTCGAATCGTGACGTTAGCTGCTCCGCTTCGCCACGCAAGACGGTAACGTGCGGATCGTCAAACGCCTCGGGCATGGCATGGGCCACGGGGCCACACACTAGAATGCGTGGCGGCGCTGGCAACGACAACAATCGGGCCATCATCCGTCGTTCGTGGGCCAGCGTGGCCAGCGCTGGATGAAAGATCACCACGTCGGCGGCCGGTGGATCGGTATCGACGATGTACTCAACCGTATGGCCGATTTGTTTTAACCCTGCGGCCAGATAGGCGAGCGCCAGTGCTGGTGGGCGGCGTTCCTGGCGAAACCAATGTCGTAGCAATTGCCCGCGCAGTCCGCCCCGACCGTGATAGACGCCAACACCGAAGCCGCCGGCGAAATCCTTGGCGATGTCCCCGCGGCGTGTGTCCCAGAGTATGACGTGCATGGTCAACGGTTCGTGATGGTGGCCGCCGGTTGCATCTGCCGCCCGGAACTAGGGAGTCGTGGCGTCGGCCATCGAAGCCACGTTGGTCGATTCGCGGGCTTCTTCGCGACGTACCTTGCCACTCAACCCAAAGCACGTGAGTGCCGCGCTGAAGTCAGGCTGGCCAGGCGTGCGGAGCGACACGCGATCGGGCGCCTCGACGACGTAATCGATGCCGCGCCAACTAATGTGGCGGACCCGCACGCCGCTCAACAACCCGACCCAGTGGACCAGCCCCGCCAGCGGAGCGAAAACGCAGTCAAACCGCGCCGCTCGGCGCCAGTGGGCATGATGCTGCGGGCAGTAGAGTTGCGCGATGCGGCACCGGACCAGCCCTCGCACCAAGTGCGATCCGTACAGCGCGGTCAACCCCGCGGCAGCAAACCAGTCGAACATTCCCGTTTGAATCAGCGTCGTCGTAAATCGCCCGGCGGTGGCTAGCAGCACCAGACTCGATAGCGTTGACCAAATCAGCGCCATCAGCCAGAGCCGCGGCAAGTAGAGCCGAGCCAGCGCGTATTGCCGGTAAACAAAGCTGGCCAGTTCGGCCGGTTGGTAATCGAGTGGCGAGGCGATCATGCACGTGGGCTCGAACTCAACACGCAACCCGGCGGCGTGAATCATTGCCGTCGCCGACAAGTCGTCGCCGAGCATGCCGCGCCAAGTTTGCCGCACACGTTCGCGTTCAAAGACATCGCGGCGAATGGCCCAAGAGCCGCCCCAGATCAGCTGGTAGCCCTTGGTCCCGAACAGCGTGGCCGCCGAGGCGTTCAAGCTATAGGCCAGCCAGTTGGTCAGGCTGGGTCGGGTGGGCACGAACCAGCGATATCCGGTGGCCGCTCCCGAACGCGAGCGATCGAGCCGCTGGGTCAGGTTCAAAAGCCAGCTCCGATTGGGCCGGGCGTCGGAATCGACAAAGGCCAACAGCTTGACCCTGTCGGATAGCTCGCGCGTGGCGGCGCGCAAGTTGTGAACCTTTTGACCACAATCGATCGCGCGGCCCGCGATGATCAATTCGGCGTCGACTTCGGCGTACTCGGCGATCAGTCGACGAATCACATCGGCGGCCGGGTCACAACTCGATTCGACCACGAAGCGCACTTGATAGTCAGGATGATCTTGCTCGAACAGGGGGCGCAAGTTATCGCGCAATCCCACATCCATGCCACGACACGGCGCCACGACCAGCACGCGCCCGCGCGGGCGGCGCCCCAGCGGCTTGCGGAAGCGGCCAATGGCGAACCGCAGGTGTTCCCAGGTCTGGGCGGTCAGCAACGCCGCCTGGCCCACGGCCAGCGTGAGAGCGGCAATCCAGATCCAATCGAGCAGCCCGTCCATGAGCACGCAGCGAATCGTGATGAAGAGGAGAAACCGGCAGGTCGATCAATCCTTGACCGACCAATTTTCCCACCAACTCGCCACGAGATGACGAGCGTGGGGTGACGATAAACCGGGTCGCGAAACGGGTCAACCCGAACCACCGCTAGCACGCGATTATTAACAATCGCTATCTAACTCTGGTGGGGGAGTTTGTATCCGCATGGCGAGTGCGGCAGCGATTAGTTTTCGACCGCGCCTGTGTTCGTCAGCGGGTCCGCGCCGTAGGTCTCGGCCGCCAGCGGCAATTCGTCCGGCGTCGGGGCCGCCACGGCCACCGGTTCGGCCGAGGCCGCTTCTTCGGCTAGTTGATTGTCGGCGTGGAGCGCGCGGCCGATCTGCCGCACGGCCTGCCGCAGGCGGTTCTCGTTCTCAACCAGCGCCAACCGCAGGTAGCCTTCACCGCCCGGGCCAAAGCCGGTGCCAGGGCTGACCGCCACGTCGGCCTCTTCGAGCAGTTTCATGGCGAAGTCGATGGCGTTCATCTTTTGGGCCCACTGATCGGGAATCTTGGCCCAGACGAACATGCCAGCGCGGGGCGTGTTCATCTCCCAACCCAACCGACGCAGGCCCGTGCAGAGCACGTCGCGCCGCCGCTGGTACAATCTCGATTGAGCCTCGACGGCCGCCTCGGTGTGACGCAGGGCGACGATCGCCGCGACCTGGATCGCCTGGAACATGCCGTAGTCGTAATAGGCTTTGATCGTCCCCAGCGCGCGAACCAACTCGGCGTTGCCGGCGCAGAAACCCACGCGCCAGCCGGCCATGTTGTAGCCCTTGCTCATGGTCGTGAACTCGACCCCCACGTCACTAGCGCCTGGGGCGGCCAGGAAACTGGGTGGCACATAACCATCGAACGCGACGTCGGCGTAGGCCATGTCGCTGATGATCATGAAGTTGTACTTCTTGGCCAGCTTCACCGCGTCGACGTAGAAGTCAGGATCAATCGTCGTGGTCGACGGATTGTGCGGGAAGTTGAGGATCAACAGCTTGGGCCGTGGCGACAAGTGCTGACACGTATAGGCCACATTGCTGAGGAACTTGTCCGGATCGGTGACGTCGAGCGTCACGCAACTTCCACCCGCCAGATTCACGGCGTAAACGTGCGCCGGGAAATAGGGCGATGGAACCATCGCCAGATCGCCCGGGCCCATCAGCGTCAGGCACATGTGGCTGAAGCCTTCCTTCGAGCCCAACGTGGCGATGATTTCGCGCTCGGGGTCCAGTCGCACACCGTATTTGCGCAGGTACTTGCTCGCCACTTCGCGACGGAGGTTCAAAATGCCAATCGACTGGCTATAGCCGTGGTTGCGAGGATCGCGGGCGGCCTCAACCAATTTTTCGATGACGATGTCCTGCGGCGGCTCGGACGGGTTGCCCATGCCCATGTCGATCACGTCGTCACCGGCGCGGCGTTTCTGCAGCAGCAGCGAATTGATGCGTCCGAACAGGTACGGCGGCAACCGGCTCATGCGGTCGGCGAATTGAATCTTGAACGGCTCGTTCATATTTGCGCCAGCGTCACCAAAGGATTGCGATAAGTGCGTTGCGAACTCGATTCGATAAGTCGAGCTTTCACCGACCGGTTCGGTCAGCAAGCTCCACGGCCGGGGCATCGTCGAGGTCGAGCCCAGATCATCTAGGATAATCGCTGGTTCGGCGCAAGGGAACGGTTCGCCGAGGCGGATTTTCGGCCCCCACCGGGGTGGAACCCGCGGCTCGTGCCGGATTTACGGCTGGGAGATTCTCGGCGACCGCACTACCGGCGATTGGTCAGCGGGGCCGTGGCGGCCGCCGGGCGGACTTCCGAATCGCGCGTGGGAACGGGCGCCCCCTGCCCCACGATCGAGTCGATGCTCTGGCCCTTGTTGGGCGAACGGGACGTGTGGGTCAGGAAGTTGTCGATCGAGGAACTCTCCTGTAAATGGGAGAACTCCTGGGCCATCGCGTTGCGAAGCTTCTTCTCCGCCACGTCGGCGATCAGCAATTGGCGGACCTCATCCATCCGTGCGTCAACCGGCTTGGTCTCGCCTTCGCAATAGACGATCACCCACTTGTCACCCAGTTGGAACACGCCGGAGATTTCGCCCGACTTCAGCGCGAAGGCTTCGCGCTCGAGTACCGGCTGGCCCCCCCACTTTTGCACCGGGGGAACCTCACCACGCAAAACGCGGCTCGTGGCTTCGACCGAATATTCCGCCGCCAGGTCGCCAAAGTTTTCCAGCGTTGGCTTGCTGCGAGCCATGTCCCAGACTTCCTGCGCTTTGCGCAGTTGGTTGCCGTGGAAGACAATCGCGCGAATGCGCACCCGTGGGCCGTAGTTCGCCTCGTAGCCCCGCTGCAGGTCTTCCTGAGACACTTCGACTTTCTTTTCGACCAGGCGACGGAGCACCACCGACGGCCAAACTGAATCGCGACGGTAAAGCTCAACCGTTGTCTTTTGCTCTTCGAGGACTTCCTTCAACCAGGTCTCGACGTCGGGCGTGCCGTCTGGCTTCAGGCGGCCCATCGACATGGCGGCGCGGGCGACCTCCTGGTCGAGTTCCTGTTCCGAGACTTCGATCTTGTCGCGGCGGGCGGCTTGTTCGAGCAGCCGGCGGTTGATCGCCCCTTCGAGGGTTTGCGTGCCGTTTCGCTCGACGCATTCGTCGGCCAACTCGGCCGTGGTGATTACCTTTTCACCGACCGTGGCGGCCACGCCGGGTTGCTGCTTGCGGCGAACCGGATCGGTCCAGACCACGTCCAGCCGCGATTCGTGCTGCAGTTCGCCAAAGATGTCGGCAGCGGCCTGACGCATCTTCTTGTCGCGACAAGCTTCCCACAGTGTGCGGTAAACCGCGTCGTTGCGGTCCTTGCCTCGCTCGGCCAGAATTTGTTCGTAGGTCGCCCGAGCCGGAATCTGCCGCTCGCATTTCAAAATCGCGAACTGGTTATTCACGGCGATCAGATCGGAGATTTCGCCTTCCTGCATCGCGAAGGCCACGCGTTCCAAATTGACGTCGCCCAGGTTCTTGCGAATTGGCTGGATCAGTCCTTTGGCGCTCGCGCTGCTGACGTCTTCGGAGTACTTCTTGGCCAATTCGCCAAAGTCGGCCGGGCTAGACCGGGCCTGCCCCAGCACTTCGCGGGCCTTGGGCAACTCGGTGACGACGATCAGGCGAACCTGGACCGCGGGACCAAACTGGGTGTCAAAGGCCGCGCGGACTTCGTCCTCGGTCGGCTGCACGCGCTGCTCGGCCAACTTACGCAAGGCGACGGTCGGCCAGATGATGTCCTTGGCGTATTGCTCGGGCGTGATGTTCCGCTCTTCCTTCAACATCTTCAGCCATTGATCGGTGGCCACGCCAAACCGCTGGGCCATGCGATCGACTTCGGCGGCAACTTCGGTCTGTTCGACTTGAATGCCCCGCTTGCGGCAGGCTTCGAGAATGAGCGTCTTGTTCAGCAAGGCTTCGAGGACTTCGTTGCCGTAGTGCAGCAAGGCCTCGTCGGCCAGTTGCTGGCGGGTGATCTTTTCGCCGTTCACCATCGCCATGACTTGCGACTTCTTTTGTTCTTCGGTCTGCGGCGAGTTCGTCGGCGCGGCCGCGACCGCCGGCATTTGCTTGCCCGGCGCGCCGGCCGTGGCGGCGCTGGGCCCCCACACGACTCGAACGGCCATGCACACGGCCACCAGACCGATGCCGCCGGCGATCCAGTACAGACGCCGCTGCGTGCGACGCTCGTCAGTTGTGAGAGAAACGCGAGCTTGATTCCGTTCGGCCATGACGACTCACCTCCATGTGATTCATCTGCTCGCGTGGATCCGCGCGTTGAGCATGCCGCACTCACGCCCATCCGGAGCGAAAAGTTGCGCTGCGCGGAACCTGGAGCATGGCCCGGCGTCACTCAGCAACGCGGGCCAGAAGCATCGCCAGCGGGCGACGCCATTTCGGGGCGGAAGTATGACCGAGCGCGCGAAACGGGTCAACAGAAGTTGACTGGGCCGCGGATGTGCTAGCGAACCACGGCAACGAATGGCTTCATTGCGGCTGGGCGATTGGTGATCAGCCCGTCGATGCCAGCCGCTAACAGCCGCGTGGCCAGATCCGGATCGTCGACCGTCCAGGCCCAGACTTTCAGCTTCATCGAGTGGGCCAACGCGATGCTAGCGGGCGTAAGCCGCGGGGCTTCCCAGCCGACGATTGCAGCGCCGATTTGAACCGCGCGCTGGCAAAGTGCATTGGTTAGCTCGCCTTCGCCGAGCGCGCCGAGTTGTAGATTTGGTGATAGCGCATGGCAGGCGGCGAGAAATTCCCAGTCAAAGGCTTGCACCGTGACATAGTCGCCGGCCTGGCGGCGATTGAGCACGCCGACGATTTGCTCCGGCGTGCCGGACTTGCGCTCGATCATCAAACACGTTTGCGGAACGAGGGCCGCAATCGCTTCGTCGAGCGTCGACAAACGCGTGTTGGCAAACCGCGCGTGGAACCAGGCACCGGCGTCGAGCGAATGAAGTTCGGCTACGTTGAGATCGGCCACCTTCAGCCGATCATTACCCCAGAGCGCCTTGGCGTCGGTAGTCCGCGCGACTGTGTCGTCGTGGATCACGATCGGCGTGCCATCAGAAGCCGCCTGAACATCGAACTCGACCAGATCGACGCCAAGCTCAACGGCGGACAGAAACGCCGGCAGCGTGTTCTCGGGGGCGGCGCAACTGTTGCCGCGATGGGCAATCAGGAGGGGACGCGATTGATGAAAAAGCGAAGTTGGCCCCACGTCATTTGATCGGCGACGGGGAAGGATAATCGAACTCGACACTGGCGAGCGATGACAACTTTTCTTCAGGTGTGATCAAAACCAACAGGCTAATGTCGTTTTGCAATTCCTCGGGGAGAGTCGCCAGAAACTCCCAAACCAGTCGGTGCCGCATCGATCGACTTTTGCCTTTGAATGCCGCGTCAATGATGCGAATTCGAATTGAGATCGAATTGTAGCGATACAATTCGACCTGCGCCCCCGAATGATTGTCCGCGTATGCCTCTAAGGTATCAGCTACCTTGTCGAGCTTTGTGTCGGTACGTCCGCGGGCGACTTTGACAATCACGTTACATCCTCTGGTCTGCCCAGGTGACAATTCGGCGAGCGGCTCTGGAAAAATCCCGAAACTCGTTCGGCTTGAGTTGGCGCGTATTATACCTCAATTCGACGGACCATTCTTCAACACCAGTGAAATCGGCGAGAATCGACGCGGGAATCGGTCGTCCACTGACTCTAACATACAGGCGTTTTAACCAGGTGAAGTCATGTCCCTGCGCCCCACGGAATGAACGCTCCAGCTTTTCTTGCTTGGCATTCGGAACTGAATTCAATATGAGCGATTTGAGGATGCACTCAACTGAATAACCAAGCAGATAAACTGGCCCCAGCGTATCGACGACGTTTGAGAGCACCTCGGCTTCCTCAAATCGCTGAATAGCGCAACGATAGAACCTTCTCGCTACCGCTGTTCGAGGTTGCCCCATGTCAGCCCCAGCGGATGTCGCGCTAGTCTTCCATCACTTCAGTTTCTTTGGCTTTGGCCAGGTCGCCGGCTTTGGCTTCGAACTTCTTGGTCAGTTCCTGAATCTCTTCCTTGAGCTTCTCGCAATCGTCCTCGGCCAGGGTGCTGTCCTTCTCTTCCTGGTCGGCGGCTTTGTTGCCATCGCGACGGACGTTGCGAACCGCGACCTTGGCTTCCTCGCTCAGTTCCTTGATCCGCGCCACCAACTTGCGGCGTGTTTCGGTCGAGAGGGCCGGCATGTTCAGGCGAATCACACGGCCGTCGCTTTGCGGCGTCAGGCCCAGGCCACTGGCCAGGATCGCTTTCTCGATGTCCTTGATCGTGCCCGGGTCGAAGGGGCGCACGACGATCTGCGTGGGCTCGGGGGCCGAGATGCTGGCCAATTGCTTGATCGGTGTCGGCGAGCCATAGGCCTCGACGCGCAGCGAATCGACCAGGCCCGGGTTGGCCCGGCCGGTGCGAATGCCCGCCAGGTTGTGCTTCAGCACATCCAGGGCCTTTTCCATCCGTTCTTCGACGTCGAGCAGAATGTCGTCAGCGCTCATGGTGGTTGATCTATGGCGTTAAGTGAATCGAACTCGACTTGGTCTCGGGAGCAGCAAGCCGGGCCCGCCTAGGCCAGTGCGGTCACGCTGCTGCTGATGATCGTACCGATCCGTTCGCCGCTCACGGCCTTTTCGATGTTCCCTTCCTTGCGGTAGTTGAACACCAAGATCGGCATTTCGTGCTCCATGCACTGGGTAATCGCGGTCGGGTCCATGACCCGCAGGTTTTGCTCGCGAACCGCATTGTAACTGAGCTCGCTGTACAGGACCGCGTGCGGGTTCTTTTCCGGATCGTCGCTGTACACGCCGTCGACGCGGGTGGCCTTGAGCAGAATATCGGCGTCAAGTTCCAGCGCCCGCTGCGCTGCCGCCGTGTCGGTGGTGACGAAGGGACTGCCGGTGCCAGCGGCCAGGATCACGATGCGGCCTTTTTCCAGGTGCCGGCGGGCGCGGCGGCGAATGTACGGCTCGGCCACGCCATCCATGCGAATGGCCGACGACAAGCGCGTTTCGCAACCCAGCGATTCCAAGGCGTCTTGCAGCGCCAAGCCGTTGATCACCGTGGCCAACATGCCCATGTAATGGGCCGTGGCTTCCTGGACACAGGAGTTCGACGAGGTGAACTGCGCGCCGCGCAGGATATTGCCGCCGCCGATGACAATGGCCATCTGGGTGCCGCCTTGGATGGCGCGATGGGTCTGCTTGGCGATGTGCAACACGGCGTCCATGGCGATGCCACGTCCGCCGGGCTGACAAAAGCATTCGCCCGACAACTTCAACACGACGCGACGCTGCTTCTCGGAGTCTGCGGGTCCGGGATTGCTCATGACCGGGGGCCTCGTGTGGCGAATTGTAGTGGGCTCGAACTGGCAGCGGTGCAAAAGCTCGGCGGCACTCTGCCGCTTAGGCCTTGCCGAGCTTCCAATTGGCGAACTGCTTGACCTGGGTCTTGGCGGCGTCCAGCACCTTGCCAACCGTTTGCGTCTCGTCCTTGACGAACGGCTGGTCGATCAGCACGCGGGCCGCGTAGAAGTTCCGCATCCGCCCTTCGATCATCTTCTGGATGATGTTGTCAGGCTTGCCCTCCTTGCGGGCCTGCTCGGTCTGGAAGTCCTTTTCTTTTTGAACTTCGGCCGGGTCCAGGTCTTCGCGGCGGACGGCGGTGGGGCTTTGGGCGACGATGTGCATGGCCACGTCGCGCACGACGGCCGGGTCGCTCCCTTCATATTGGACGAGCGAGCCCAGGTCGCCGGTGGCGTGGACATAGCCCACGGCCGGACCCGTCACGCGCATCACGCGCCCGAGCTTGAACACCTCGCGAATGCGACTGAACATTTCATCTTTTTCTTCGCCCAGGGTCATGCCAGGTTTGCGGGGCGAGGGCTGCTTCAGCAGTTCTTCAGCCGTCTTGGCGCCCGGGCCCTTGGCCAGTTGCTGGGCCAGGTCGTTGGCAAAGGTCTTGAAGTCAGGGCTGGTGGCCACCGGAGCGCTTTCGCACATCAGCTCGACCAGCGCGCCAACTTTGTCGTCGGCGTACACGCCAATGCGGCCGAACTCAGTGTCGCGGCCCAGGCGGGTCTCTTGGACCTTCTTGTTGCGCTCGCGCAGCAACGTGACGGCGGCGTCCTTGTCACCCTTGGTTTCGGTCAACGCCTGCTTGCAATCCATCATGGGAAGGCCGGTCAATTCGCGCAATTCCTTGACCGCGGCCGCGGAAACGTCTGCCATGAAAACACCTCTTCGCTCAATGCCAATGCGATGAATATGGTTAGGCCCTGACCGCCGGGGCCAAGGCCGACGGCGCGGCGCGCTCGAATTGGCGCGCCACGCCCGGTTGGTTCGATACCCAGGAACTGTGCGGAACCGCCAGTTACTCGGCGTCCTTATCGGCGCCTTCGGGGCTGACGTAGGCCGCCGTGTGGCTGGCCGGCATCAGATCCTTGGAGTTCTGCTTGCCTTCGATCACCGCGTTCGCCAGTTGCTGCATCACGATTTCGATCGAACGGATGCTGTCGTCGTTGCCTGGGATCGGCAGATCGACCAAGTCGGGGTCGCAGTCGGTGTCGATCAACGCCAAGGTCGTGATGCCCAACTTGCGGGCTTCGCTGATGGCGTTCTTTTCCTTGCGCGGGTCGATGACGACCATGCACTCGGGCAACCGGTTCATCGAGCGGATGCCGTTCAGGTTGCGGAACATCTTGCGATATTCACGATTCAACGCCGATTGCATCTTCTTGGAGTACTTCAGAATCTCTTCCGTCTTGCGCATATCTTCGAGCTGCTCGAGACGAGTCAACCGGCTGCGAATCGTGCGGAAGTTGGTCAACGTGCCGCCCAGCCAGCGGTCGTTCACATAGGCCATGTTGCAGCGCTCGGACTCGCGCTGCACGGTCTCGGCCGCCTGGCGCTTGCAGCCGACGAACAGAATCAGACCTTGCTGAGCCGCGACCTGCGAAAGGTACTTGCGGGCGCGAATCAGTCCGCGCACCGTTTCGCGGACGTCGATGATGTGGATCAGGTTGCGGCGACCATAGATATAGGGCCGCATCTTCGGGTTCCAGCGACTGGCGCGATGGCCAAAGTGGACGCCTGCTTCGATCAATTGCTTGACAAGAACCGTTGACAAAGGGAACTCCTCGCGTGCTCTGGCACGCCGGCTTGGAACGATCAATCGCGATTCGATGCACGCCAGTGCCACGTGCAAGTGGCAGCGATGCGTCACACGGCGATCGTCGACATTCCACCCAGGCTGCGTCGGCCCGAAGACAATTCGAGCGGCAGCGCCGAGTGGCATCCGGCGTTCGTTGAAACTGCGGTCAGGAACCGGGATCGCCCCCGCAAGGACGACCGGCTGCGCCGTGGACCGTTCGCGGCAGCAAGTCCGTTATGGTATGGGACTTTACGCAGGGCGTCAACCCGCGAAGAGCGCGCATTTCCCACGGAAAATGCGGAAGAAAGAGAAGCTACCCGGCAAGGATTCGAACCTTGAATGAGAGAGCCAAAGTCTCTAGTGTTACCGTTACACCACCGGGTAGTACCGCCGGCCATGTTAGCGAAACAGCCCCAAATTGGCAAAGGGGCGGTGAGAAGCGATTGGCGGTTAGCCATTAGCGATTAGACCGCGGCGGGCTCGTGGTGGTTCACGCCCCGAGATGATTCTGATCGCTACCTCGAGGTGGCGGCAACGGGCGCTCCGCGGCACTCAGTTTCGCGCTGGCCGCGCTACGAAGTCTTCGGCGATTCGCCTTCGTCGGCGGCCCCTTCGGCCGACTCGGTTCCTTGACCGTGCGAAGCGCGATTGGCGACTGAGAATGCCAGTTGTTCCAACTCGATCGCCAAGTCGACCGACACCAGGCCGACGTGTTCGGGCAAGGCAATCGTCACCGGAGCGAAGTTCAGAATTCCCTGCACGCCGACGGCGACCAACTGGTCGGCAACCGGCTGGGCCATGGCGGCCGGCACGGCCAGCAGTCCGAGCGCGATTTGATTGGCCTTGGCGATTTCGGTCAGCCGGTCGAGCCCGTAGACCCGGACTCCTTCCACCTCGGTACCGACCTTGCGAGGGTCCGTGTCGAAGGCCGCGACGATGCGAAAGCCTCGCTGCTGGAACCCTTTGTACCCCAGTAGGGCGCGGCCCAGGTTGCCGACGCCGACCAGGGCGGCAGGCCATTGCTGATCGGTCCCTAGAATCCGCTTGATGGCCGAGATCAGCTCGTCGCAGCGGTAGCCGATGCCTGGATAGCCAAAGTGGCCGAAATAGGCCAAATCCTTGCGAACCTGGGCGTCGGAAAAGCCGAGCAACTGGCCCAGTTGGCTGCTGCTGGTCGTCTCGTGGCCGTCTCGGACCAGGTGATGCAGTTCGCGCAGATAGAGGCTGATCCGATTGACGACTGCCTTGGGGACATCGCCTTCGGCCCCCTGCCCAGCCGATTTGCCTCGCGAATCACCCATGATGCTGCGCGTCAGTAGTTAGCCAATCAACGATAAACCCCGCCCAGGCGGCCAGCAGTCGCCCCGCGGCCTAGTCAGGTTGCCCTGGGAGCGGCCCCCTCGGGCCGCCAGCCGCCCCATGTATAAGGGACGTTCCCCACTGTAACAAGATATTCTCGGCCGTGGCGACTCGGTCCATATCAAAATGCAAAAACCCTCGGGCCGGCCGCTTTCCTGCGGCCGCCCCGAGGGTTCGATGCTTTCCGCGACGCAATTCTCGCTGGGCGCGCCCCGCGCCCGAACCGCTTATTGGTTGGCAAACGGCGTGGTTGTGTCGTTGATCCAAATCTTGCCGCTGGTCAGGTCGAACAACCAGCCAGCACCCGAGACCGTGGCGGTCGGCGGGTTGGCGCCAGCGGCCACGACGGTGTTGCTGTTAGTGTACGGGTTCATCGGAATGGTCTGGATGTACGGCCCGTATGGGAAGTTGGCGCCGGTGCCAATCGTGCCCGTGTTGTTCGTGCTGCTGATCAACTCGGTCATGGCCTGGGTGGGCATGGCGCCGTTGTGCTGCGACTTGTACAGCTCGATCTGCGAACGGAGGGTGTTCAGGTTGAACCGAGCGGTGCCGGTCTTGGCGTCGCCGGTCGAGTTCGAGAACTGAGGAACCACGGTGGCGGCCAGGATGGCCATGATCACCACGACGATCAGGATTTCGACCAGAGTGAAACCCGACTTCCGACTGACATTCTTCTTCATGTTTGTCCCTTTCAATGCATCGCTGGCGCTAAAGGAAAGCATTTCTGAACCTCGTCCCTACAAGCCACCCGCTTGTAGTTCCCTGCTACCCCTGGGGGCCGCCCGTAGTCGATCGCTCGATCCGATGGCCCACACGCGCCGGTCGATCGTGCGTCGCGGCAAACGTGCTCAAAATACCTAGGTTGGTTTTGAACACCTGTCAAAAAAGCGACTGAGTGAAAAACTCCACAACGGCTGCGATGGTGCGACACAGCGCCGCCAATCCCACCAAAATGGGTTCTTACGGCCTCGCAGTCGGTACAGGTGGTCGCCTTCCTCGCAACCGGCGCGAGCGGCAATATCACCCCACGACGTGCGATCGTTACAGCACGATCGAGCTTTCATGTTTGAGCAGGCTCTCCTTACCCCTGAACCGTCCCAAAGCCGCTAATCAGGCAAAACTATTTGTCCGATGCAAATCAAGCAACTCGTGCATTTTGACGATATTGCTAGCGTAGGGGGACGATTTCAGACTTTCTGCGCAAACTGCGACCCATACTCGCATGGTGGTGCATGCGTAATTTGGGGCATGCAGTTAATGCAGGCCGTTTGAAACGACCGAACACTCAGTTATCTGTCTGCGCCCTCGGGCTCAGACAAACCAGGCCTGTGCAACCAGAAATCACGTTGGAGGAGGCAACGACCATGAGGAACTTGTTCGCGGTGCCGATCCTTGCTGTCGCCGTGGCGGCGATGTGGGTCGACACAGCAAACGCGCGATACTGCGGTGCCGGAAGGTACAAGTGTTGCGCGGTGGGCTGCGACACCGTCAGCTATGCCTGCTGCAAGCAGCAATGCCACACGGTAATGAAGACCTGTCGCGAGGTGGTCTACGAAAAGCAGTGTTACACCTGCTACAAGACCTGCTACGAGACGGTCTGTGAACCCAAGACTGTCGACTGCGTGAAGTACGTCGCCGAGACGTGCTACCGCGACTGCGAGTACACGGTCTGCAAGCCGGTGTACGAGACCAAGTACCGGACGATCAACTACACGGTCTGCAAGCCCGTGTACGAGACCAAGACGCGTAACATCTGCTACACGGTGTGCAAGCCGGTGTACGAGACCAAGACCCGTAACATTTGCTACACCGTTTGCAAGCCGGTCTACGAAACCAAG
>JAFEBQ010000015.1:0-186007 GCA_018242585.1 Planctomycetota bacterium | reverse complement strand
CCGGTCTACGAAACCAAGACCCGCGAGATTTGCTACACGGTTTGCAAGCCGGTTTACGAGACGCGCACCAAGGAAATCTGCTACACCGTCTGCAAGCCCGTGTACGAGACCAAGACCAAGGAAATTTGCTACACGGTCTGCAAGCCGGTCTACGAGACCAAGACCCGCGAGATTTGCTATACCGTCTGCAAGCCGGTCTACGAGACGCGCACCAAGGAAATCTGTTACACCGTCTGCAAGCCCGTGTACGAGACCAAGACCAAGGAAATTTGCTACACGGTCTGCAAGCCGGTGATGGAGACCAAGACCAAGGAGATTTGCTACACGGTCTGCAAGCCGGTCTACGAGACCAAGACCAAGGAGATCTGCTACACCGTTTGCAAGCCGGTCATGGAGACCCGCACGAAGGAGATCTGCTACACGGTCTGCAAGCCGGTCTACGAGACCAAGACCAAGGAAATCTGCTACACGGTCTGCAAGCCGGTCATGGAGACCAAGACCAAGGAAATCTGCTACACCGTCTGCAAACCGGTGATGGAAACGAAGACTCGTGAGATTTGCTACACGGTTTGCAAGCCGGTTCACTATACCAAGACGATCGACGTCTGCTGCGGCCACTGGGAAACCCAAGTGACCGAATGCCCAGGCAAGGTCATCACCAAGTGCGTCCAAGAACCCGGCTGCTGGGTTTGGGATCCTTGCTGCTGCCGTTGCGTGTACAAGTGCGGCGCGGTCAAGCAATGCCAGATCCAATGCCCGCCGGTCAAGGTGTGCAAGAAGGTCTGGGTTGCCGAGACCAAGCAGAAGACGATCGACTGCGTGAAGTACGTCAAGGAAAACTGCGTCAAGACCTGCACCTATCAGGTTTGCAAAATGGTGCCGGAACAACGCGTCAAGACTTGCACCTATCAGGTCTGCCACATGGTCCCCGAGAAGCGGGTCAAGACCTGCACTTATCAGGTCTGCCATATGGTCCCCGAGAAGTGCGTCAAGACTTGCACGTACCAGGTCTGCAAGATGGTGCCGGAACAACGCGTCAAGACTTGCAGCTACACTGTCTGCCACATGGTCCCCGAGAAGCGGGTCAAGACCTGCACCTATCAGGTCTGCCACATGGTCCCCGAGAAGCGTGTGAAGACCTGCACGTACCAGGTCTGCCACATGGTCCCCGAGAAGCGCGTCAAGACCTGCACTTATCAGGTCTGCCACATGGTGCCTGAGAAGCGGGTCAAGACCTGCACGTACCAGGTCTGTCACATGGTGCCGGAACAGCGGACCAAGACCTGCACCTATCAGGTCTGCCACATGGTGCCCGAGAAGCGTGTCAAGACTTGCACCTACCAGGTTTGCAAGATGGTTCCGGAACAGCGCAGCAAGACCTGCACTTACCAGGTCTGCCGCATGGTGCCGGAACAACGCGTGAAGACCTGCACCTACACGGTCTGCCACATGGTGCCGGAACAGCGGACCAAGACCTGCACCTATCAGGTCTGCCACATGGTGCCCGAGCAGCGGACCAAGACGGTCTGCTATACGGTCTGCCACATGGTGCCCGAGCAGCGGACCAAGACCTGCACCTATCAGGTCTGCCACATGGTGCCGGAATGCCGCTCGAAGCAGGTCTGCTACACGGTCTGCCACATGGTGGCCGAGAAGCGGACCAAGCAGGTAGCCTACTGCGTGACCAAGCCGGTGCACTCCACCAAGACCGTGATGGTCAAGCGGTGCGTGCCGAAGCAGGTTCCGTACACGGTGACCCGCTGCGTGCCGAAGGTCGTCTGCAAGCAAGTTCCGGTGCAGGTTTGCTGCCCGGTGCCGGCTTGCGGCTGCGGCGAGTAAGCGTTAGTTAGGTTGAGAGGAGCCTTCTCGACTGGTTGCGAGAGGGGTCTGGTTGATAAGCGACGGCGGGCCAGTTCGCAAGAACTGGCCCGCCGTTTTTTGTTGCGCGCGGCAGACGGCGATGTTGGTACGAGTGGTTGCCCGATCGCAATTCTTTGTCAGTGGTCCGTGGTCAGTTGTTGAAGGCACCTCAGTGGATTCCGTCATTCCCGCGCAGGCGGGAATCTAGTGGTGGCGGTTACCCTCTAGATTCCCGCCTGCGCGGGAATGACGCTTGATACTCGAATGGTCATGGTGATTTACCCTCGCTTCCCTGGCAACTGTCGGTGGCCGACGGCAATGCGATTCCAGGCGTTCATCAGCGAAATGATCAGCGTCAGATCGACGATCTGCTGCTCGGAATAGTACGGCATGAGCGCCTCGTACGTCGCGTCCGGCGCCCGCGTGTGCGACACATGGGTCAACGACTCAGCCCAGTCGAGCGCCGTCCGTTCGGCATCAGTGTAAAACTTACTCTCGTGCCAGACCGCCAGGCAATCAATTCGCTGCTGCGTCTCGCCGTGAGAGCGCAATTGATTCGAGTGCAGATCGACGCAATAGACGCAACCGTTGATTTGCGACACCCGCAGCTCGACCAACGCCCGCAGCTTCGGGTCGATGCTCCCCAAGTGCGGATTCACCGCGGCCAAAGCATCGACGGCCGGCTGGTTCAATTGAAAATACCTGGCGCGGGTAGTCATGGTTTTCTTCGTCCGTTGTCAGTGGTGAAAGCCCCTCCGCATTTCCCTAGCCCCTAATCCCTCGCCCCTAGCCCCTCTTCTTTCCCGCACGGCCTCATGCCCGGCCCCTTCTTACCCATCAGCGAATCCCCCAAGTCGGCCCGGGCGCGATCGACCGCCTGCATTAGCCGAGCAACGACTTCCGTGTGCTGCGAAGCCACGTTCCGTGTCTCGCCAGGATCGGTAGCCAGGTCGTACAACGACAGCTCGATTGGCTCGACGCGGTAGCCATGCCGGCTGGCGATGCCGCGGATGCCCGACTGCTCGATCCCCAGCGGCTTCATGTTGGCGAAGTTCGACGGCTTGCCGTCGCGCCCTGGCTCAGCCGCCACCGTCAGATACTCGTGCGGCACGTGCAGCTTCCACTGGCCAACTCGAACCGCGTGCAACTCGTCCCCCGAGTAATACCAGAACTCCTCGCGTTCCCGGGCGCCAGGCGCGCCAAATAACAACGGACGCATATCTTGCCCGTCAGTCTTGCGCTCAGGCAACGGCGCATCAATCATCCGCGACAACGAAGCAAACAAGTCCATCGAGCAAACCAGCTCGTCACACACACGACTAGCCGGTACGTGCCCGGGCCAGCGGGCGATGCACGGCACGCGCACGCCCCCCTCGAACGTCGTCAGTTTCCCTTCCCGCAGCACTCCCGCCGAGCCCGCGTGATTGCCATAACTGAGGAACGGCCCGTTGTCCGAGAAGTAAATCACCAGCGTCCGGTCGTCGATCCCGTTGGCCTTCAGCGCGTCGAGCACCTGGCCGACCGACCAATCGAGCTCCTCGATCGCGTCGCCGTACAGCCCGCGACCGCTCCGGCCCTGAAACCCGGCCGAGGCGTGAACTGGCACGTGCGGCATGATGTGTGGCAGATAGAGAAAGAACGGCTGGTCCTTGCTCCGGCCGATGAAATCGACCGCCCGCGCGGTCAACCGCCGCGTGAATTGATTCTGGTCAGCGTCCAATTCGGTGACCTTATCATTCTCGTACCAGGGCAACGCGGGCACGTCGCGCACTACCGGATGCAGCGGCCCGTTGTCGTTCGAGTACGGAATGCCGGCGAACTCATCAAAGCCGCGTCGCGTGGGCAAGAACGGCGGCAGATGCCCCAGGTGCCATTTGCCATAGATCGCGGTCGCGTACCCCTGCCGCTTGAACAGCTCGCTGAGCAGCACTTCGTCGCGGGCGACGCCGACGGTGCTCTTGTGATTCAAAGCACCGGCCATGCTGACCCGATTCGGATAGCACCCGGTCAACAGCGCGGTTCGCGACGCAGTACACACCGGCTGGGCTACATAGAAGCTGGTAAACCGCGTTCCTTCGCTGGCCATCCGATCGATCCGCGGCGTCTTGAGATCCCGCGCGCCATAACAGCCCAAGTCGCTATACCCCTGATCGTCAGTGACAATAATGACCACATTCGGCCGCTCCGCCGCCAGGGCCGCCGCATTCAGCAAACCCAACACAACCGCAACCAACAAACAGCAACGACCGCATTTCATCATTTCTCTCCGCCACATCCTCTTCTCTTCTCCGTCTCCCTCGCTCCCCTCCACCTCTTCCCCCTCCGAGCAAACCTCCGTGCCACCGTGCCTCCGTGGCAAATCTTCAAAGCCCTTCGGCCAGCAACACAGCCAAGCTCGAAGCCAGCAACTCCAACTGCTCACCCTTGGTATAGAAGTGGCACGAAGGTCGAATCAGCCGCCCCCCACGCCAGCGTGTGATCGGCACTTCGATCTGATAGCGTTCCCACAGCGCCCGTTGCAACCGCCGGCCGTCACCGTCGGGCAGCGGCATCGCCACCATACTGCCATACCACGCCGAGTCATCCGGCACGAGCGGCTCGATGCCGGTCACGGGGCGCAACAACCGCCGGGCCTGCTGCGCGAGCGCGTGCGAATGTTCGCGGAACCGCTCGACGCCGGCCGCTTCCATGAACTCGATCGCCGCCGGAATCGTCAAAAAGCCCGACGGATCGCGTGTACCGAGCCAGGTGAACTCGTCGTTCAACCCCGGCTCGGCGTTCCCCGGGAACTGGCGTCCCCAGCTCAGAATCACCGGCCGTATCTGCGCGTGAACCCGCGGATGGACGTACATCATCCCGGTGCCTAGCGGGGCACAGAGCCATTTGTGGCAACTGGCCAGATAATAGTCGCAATCGAGCGCCGCGATGTTGACCGGCGCTTGCAGCAGGGCGTGCGGACCATCGACACAGACCGCAATTCCCCGCCGCCGCGCCTCGCGGCAGATCGCCTCGATCGGCAGGATCACCGCCGTCGGACTCGTGATGTGACTGACCACCAGCAATCGAGTCCGGGGGCTCGCAGCCGCGAACAACTGTGAGACAAGCCGATCGACATCGCCCAAAGGATTCGGCAGCGGCTGGATGACGAGCGTGACTCCTACCTCACGACAGCGTCGCTCCCAAATCCGCTCGACCGCGCCATATTCATGGTTAGTCAACAACACTTCGTCGCCCGCCGCGAGCGGCACGCTGGCCGCGACAAGGTTCATCCCCCAGGTCGCGTTGTCAACCAGAATCAGATCGTTGCCCGAGCAGCCGACGAACCGCCCCAAGCGTTCGCGCACGTCGGCTAACAAGCCAGCTAGCCGGCGGACATAGAAATCGACCGGGTTCCGCTCAAGCTCCCGGAACCAGTTCTGCCGCGCTTCGATCACCGGTCGCGGCGCCGGCCCGAACGAGCCGTGATTCAGATACGTCACGCCCGGGGCGAGCGACCACTGCTGGGCCAAATCCGTGATGTCGCGCATTGGCACCCCGCCCTGGTTCTCAGCCCGGCAGCCGCGGCTGCTGTTGCGTGATGCAATGATACGCCCCTAGCCCATAGACCAAGTCCCGCGCCGGCATCGGCACAGCACGGCGATCGGGGAACAATCGCGCCAAAGTTTCAAGCGCCGCCGCATCGGCCGGGTCGTCGAACTGCGGCACCAGGACCGCCCCGTTGCAGAGATAGAAGTTGCAATAGCTGGCCGGCAGACGCTTGCCGTTGACGACCACCGGCCCAGGCATGGCCAGCGGCAAGACATCGAGCGCCCGCCCGTCTTGATCGACGGCTCGCTGCAAACGCTGCCAATTGTCTTGCAACGGCGCATAGTTCACATCGCTCGGGTCGTCTTCGTAAGCGGCCACGACGGTTCGCGAGCCCACAAACCGGGCCAACTCGTCGATGTGGCCGTCGGTGTCGTCGCCGACGATCCCTCGCCCCAGCCAGATGATCTGCCGCACGCTGCAGTAATCGACCAGATACTTTTCCAGGTCGCCGCGCGTCAGTTGCGGATTCCGATTCGGATTCAACAGACATTCTTCCGTCGTCAGCAGCGTGCCGATCCCGTTGACGTCGACAGCGCCCCCTTCCAGCACGATCCCCGGCCGCACCGTGTCGTAGCCCAGCAACCTGGCGATCTCACCTGGGACGCGGTCGTCCTTGTCCCAGGCCTCGTACTTCCCCCCCCAGGCGTTGAAGCCCCAATCGACCAGCAGCGGCCGGCTTTTCGCGGGACCGACGAGGAACATCGGCCCGTGATCGCGCATCCAGGCGTCGTTCGTTTCGATGGTGTGCAGCGTCACGTTCGGCGTGTCGCCAACGAGCGCTCGCGCCTCGGCCATCACCCCTTCGCCGCCGGCGCAAATCTGCACCGGCTCGAACTGGGCAAGCGTCCGGGCCAAATGGGCCCACACCGCCGGGATGGGCTCGAAGCGATCGGGCCAGGTCTTCTTGCGCCGCGGCCACGATAGCCACGTCGCGGCGTGCGGCTCCCACTCGGCCGGCATCCGATATCTCTGTTGTGCCGGTCGAAGTCCGTCAGCCGCCATGATTCGGTCACCGTTTGCGATCGGTTCGCGTCAGTGACCCGCCGGCCACCGCTCAAGTCACGAGAGGTTCAAAAGGTTACTTGCCCGCCGGCTTGCCAATGCAGAACAAGTGCTTCTCGCCGCGCAGGAAAAGCTGTCCGTCGGCAATCGCCGCCGAGGCATAGCACGCTTCGCCGAGTTCATTCTTGGCGACGACTTCAAACTCGGCCCCCGGTCGCACCACCGTCGTCTCGCCATCGTCCGAGGTGAAATACGCCAGCCCGCCGGCCGTGAACAGCGAGGCGCTAAACCGCCGGCCGATCCGCTCTTTCCACATCCGCTCGCCCGTCTCGGCCAAAAAGCAACTGGCGATACCATTGTCGGCAATCATCATCACGTAATTCCCGACGACGACCGGCGAGGGGACATACGAACAGTTCTCCTTCGTGCGCCAAGCAATGTGCGTGTCGGTGATGTTGCCGGTCCCGTCCTTGCGAATGGCCAACAGGTGCTTGTCGGGAAAGCCGCACGTCATGAACAGCAGCTTGCCGTTGTCGACGATCGACGCCACGAACTGTTCCGTCGGCCCGTCGATCATCCAGATTTGCTCCCCGCTGCGTGGATCGTAGCTGGCCACGCATTTGCTACCCGAGAGAATCAATTGAGGACGTCCGTCGACCGTGCGCACGAGCGGTGTGCAATAGCTGCGGGTCTTGTGCTCGCGCATCACTTTCCAGACCGTCTTGCCCGACGTCTTGTCGAGGGCCGTGATGTACGAATCGCCGTCGTGATCGCCGTTGATGATGACCAGGTTCTCGAACAACACCGGATTGCTGCAGAACCCATGCGTGCTCGAAAAGACCCCCGGCCGCGCGATCCACTGCTGCTTGCCGGCCAGATCATAGGCCGCGACGGTGATGTTGCCGCGATTCACCTGCGGGTCGTCGCTGAGGTTTTCCAGGAAGGCCGCGAACACCCACTTGCCGTCCGAGGCCGGAGTGCTCGATGCGTGACTGTTCAGATGGTGCATCTTCTCGAGCGGCGTCGAGATGACCTTCTGCTGCCAGACTAGCTTTCCATCGCGCCGGTCGTAACAGAGCAGCACCCGATCGACCGCCGTCTGGGGCGGTTTTTCGGCCGTGGCGTCCTGGTCGGCTGCTTTGGCTTCCGGCTGGGGCTTGGGGGGGCCAGGAGGGCGACGTTCCGAGGAGGGCTGACCGGAGCTAGGGCCGGGCGTTTCCAGGCAACTGACCGTGAAGATTCGGTCGCCGACGACGATCGGCGAGGCATGACCAATGCCGGGCACGTCAGTCCGCCAGATGACGTTCTCGGTGCCAGACCAGGTGGTCGGCACGCCCGACTCGCGGCTGGTTCCGTCGCCGCGGGGACCGCGCCAAGCCGGCCAATCTTCGGCCAGCGCCGGCGTTACAACCGTTAAGGTCGTCACCCAGACCAGCGTTCCCAGCGCCGCACGACGATTCATCGGTCCATGCTCCTGTCACCGATCTTTAAGCCCGCCAAGCCCTTCCAGCATGGGCGATTGGGCGCGGGAACTCAAGTCCCGTGGCTGCCCAAGGGCTGATGGCAAGCGGTCGTGGTAGCGGGCCCACGGTGGTTGTGATGCCGCTTGGCAACATGCTTGATGACGTGGCGTGGCTTTCGGGCAACGCGCCATCTAAGCGGCATGTCGCTAATTCTCTTGAACCGCCCCGCGGCACAATTCGCCAACCTCGCTCCGTGATTGGACTTGGGAGGGCCTCGCGAGCATCGCGGCGAATGCTTGCCGCGTGTTTGGCATGCCGGCTGCTTTAAGAGCTTGGCATCGACAGGGCGTCACCAAACCAATACAGCACGGCTCCAGCAATCGAGGCACCGATGATTCACTTTCTGAAGAACGCGACCACCCGTTTGGCCCGCGAGCAAGAGGGCGCCATCGTCTCGGCCGAATTGATGTTGATCGCCACCATTCTGGTGATCGGCGTGATCGTCGGCTTGAAGAGCGTCCGCGACTCGGTCGTCAGCGAATTGGCCGACGTGGCCCAAGGCTTTGCCAACATCGACCAAAGCTTTTCGTTCTCGGGCGTTTGCGGCCACGCGAGCCACACGGCCGGCAGCCAGTTCCAGGACCAGGTCGACTTCTGCGACACTTCGACCATGAACTCGAACAATTTCCAGAGCAGCAAGTGCGTCAACGTCGCCGCCTGGGCTAGTTCGGAAAGCGGCATGAGCGGCTGGAACAACGGCTACTAAGCCCAAGGTTCACGGCCCAGCTTGTCCTCTCGATTGAATCAACTGACAGGGTTTTGACCCTGTAACCAAGCTTCTCCCTGCGACGGCGAGGCTCAACGGTCCTTGGACCCGCGAGCCTCGTCGTTTTTTATTGCGCGCAGTTGCCGGCAAACCCGCAGCCTGACTTGAATCGGTTCGCTGGATATAGGCTCGCACGGTTCCGGTAAACTTTGCCGAGGTTGAGCCTCCTGTCGTCGATGCGACTTGAATCGACGATCAGGAGACAAATCGGCCCTCAAAGGGATGCTTTCGCCGCACCGCCAGCGTCCGGCTAGACGATGGTTGGAAAAGGAGAATTGCCAGCTACCTCGGCCGGCCCGGTATCAGGCCGCGCGCTCGGGCAATTCCAACCTGCCACGAAACCTGTTGCGAGCCCCCGGCGATGAAAATCACTCTGTTCATTGGATTGATCGTTGGCTTGTGGGCCGCCGTCGCCGGTTCCGCGTCGGCCCAGAACCAATACGCCGCCATGTCGGGCAGCTACTATCCGCAACAGACCGCCCCCACGGCCGCCCAACGTGCCGAAGCGTTTCGCACCGCCCAGGCTCGCGCTCGCGGCACGACGCAACAGCCCGTGCAGCGCGTGGCCACGACCCAGCGCCCCGCCGCCAACCCGAACTTTGTGCCCGGACGCAGCGCGCAACGCGGCCAGCAACCGGTCGCCCGCGGCGCAGCCCAGCGCGCTCCACAGCGCGTCGCTTGGAATCAACAGGCGTTGCCGGTGCCTGCACCTGCCGCAGCCGCTCCGGTCGCCCCATCAATGGCGCCGTTGAGCGCCGGCGCGATGCCCGGCTGGTCAGGCGTGGCGGTGAATGGCGGCGCGATGTCGGGCACGCTCCCCGGCACTCCGGCCGACGCCGGCGCGATGGCCGGCCCTATGGGTGCGCCCGTGGGTACACCGATGGTAGCGCCCGACGGTGGCCCGGTTGATGACGGTGCGTATGCCGGCGGTGGCCCTGGCGGCTGTGGCGGCAACTCGACCTCGTGGCCGTTGTGCTGGGAAAAGCGACTCTGGGGCAGCCACTATCACTGGGTCTGGAACAGCACCGGCGACATGCCACAGCACATGCCCTACTTCCCGCATGCCCACGGCTACTACTATTTCCGCCCGTACAACGTGGTCCACGGCCTGCAACAGCAAGAGATGGCAACTCGCTGGGGTGGCGATGCCCGCGACCCGTACGACATCCGGCTGTTCGAGAAAATCTATCAGGAACACGAGTCGCAGCCGATGGACGCCGTGCCAGGCGAATCGACCGCCATGCGTCAATGGCGGACGCGGTAGGAAAAAGGGGCTAGGGACGAGAGACTAGGGGCTAGTAGAAGCCGCTGCGCGCCTGCGCGATCGACTGTCTACTTTCCACAATCTCCTCTCCATTGCCCCCCGCCCCCCTGCGCCTTTCCTCTCCGTGCATCCCTCCGTGCCACAGTGTCTCCGTGGCGTACGTGCCTCCGTGGCAAATGAAAATTTGCCTACCGCGCATACGCCGTTACACTAACGGGCGTTACTGGGCAGCTCCTGCGGCGTTCTGTCGCATCTTTCTCGGAGGAATATTGAGATGACTCATCGCCTCGCTCTTGTCTGCTGCGCTCTTGCCGTACTTTTTTCTGCTTCACGTGACGCCTGGGCCGACGTCGTTCCCCCCAAGGGGTTCAAGCCGACCGTCCCGTTCGTCGTCACCGTCGACGAGAACATCCAGCAGCCCAAGCTCATCATCCCGCAACGCTTCGTCCAGCATCGCGTCGGTCTGAATGGCGACGACTCGTCGGGTTTCCGCACCGCGGCAGCCGGTGTCGCCCTGTCGGTCGGCATCGCGGCGGCGCTGTTCGTGGGCCGCCGCCGATCAAAGTCAGCGGCCTTGGCGGTACTTTGCGCGGCGGCGCTGTTCGCCGGAGCGACGGCCTGGGCCGATGTACCATTGCCGGGTCGCAATCGTGGTCCCAACCAGCAACTGGCCAGCGACCCGCGCTTTGACAATGTCCCGACCGAAGTGGTCGTCAGCCTTGTGGCCCACGGCGACGTCATTCGGCTGCAAGTCCCGGCGTCGTACTTTGACGCCCCAGGTAACTTTGGCGCGCCGGCCCCAGCGCCGAACGCGCAATAACGCCCAAACGGCGGGGACGATATTGTGTCGACCGTAGCCGACATTTCGCTGCGCACTGCACGCCCGTGGCATTGGCCGCTGGCCGTGGCGGTGTTGTTGACGATGGGCTCGGCCTGCTTGCTGGCTGGCTGGCTGCCGATCGGCTTCTCGATCGTCACGGTGTTCTTGTTCGCCGGGCCGCACAATTGGCTCGAAGCTCGCTACTTCTTGTCGCGGATGCCGGGCCGGTGGGGCGCGCTGCGGACATTCTTCCTGACGGGCATTGCCGGCGTCGTCGCGCTGACGGCGGGCTTCGCCTTGCTCCCCTGGCTGGCCGAGCGCGGCAGTTGGGGAGACGAAGGCTGGCGCGTGGCGGCGGCCGCTTGGAACAGCCTGCTCGTCGTGTGGATCGTCGCGCTCGTACAGATTCGTTCGCGGCAGAACCCGACGTTCGATGCCACTTGGAGCATCCCGATCGGCTCGATCATGATCGCGGCCGCGTGGCTGTGGCCGATGGAATGGGGGCTGTTGCTGGTTTACCTGCACCCAATAGTGGCGCTGTGGTTCCTCGATCGCGAGTTGGGACGCCAGCGCCCGGCCTGGCAAGGGACTTATCGGGCGTGCCTGGCTTGCTTGCCGTTGTTCTTAGCCGCTTTGTGGTGGCGATTGGCCAGCGCGCCGTCGCTGCCGGGGGTCGATGCGTTGACGTTGCGCATCACCAGTCACGCGGGGGCGGACGTACTCGGCGGCGTATCGAGTCATTTGCTGGTGGCGACGCACACGTTCCTGGAATCGCTCCATTACGCGATCTGGATCGTGGCTATCCCGTTGGTCAGTTTTCGCGCCGCGCCATGGCAGTTGAAGAACGTGCCGCTGGCTCGCCGGTCGATGACCTGGCGCCGTGCGCTCGCCGGCGTGGTGGCGGCTGGGGCGCTGGTGATGTTGTTGCTCTGGGCGTGCTTCCTGGCGAACTATCCGCTGACCCGCGACGTGTACTTCACGGTCGCCATGCTCCACGTCTTGGCCGAGATTCCGTTCCTTTTGAGACTAAGTTAGCCACGGAGGCACTGAGACACAGAGGATTGCACGGAGGGGAAAAGCGGATGAAAAAAGCATTTCCTTGAATTCCTTCTCCGTGAAGACCTCTGTGTCTCCGTGCCTCCGTGGCTAGTCTTCAAGCGAGCAGAGCCTCGATCGGCTTGCCGCGGCCGTCTTTGGTGACGTGGACCGGGCGGCCTTCGGTCAGATAGTACGTGTCGGCCGGAATGCCCAGCGCCCGGTAGATGGTGGCGTGCATGTCGGTGAGCGCGACCGGATTCTCGACTGCCACCATCGGGTGCCGATCGGCCGTCCGGCCATGGACCAGCCCACGCTGGAAACCGCCACCGAATAAGAGCATGGCGTTCGCGCTGCTGAAGTGGCCGTGATGGCCGTACATCTTTTCGTCTTCGATCACCAGATCGTCGCCCGACTGCTGCTCGGCGAAGCCGATCGGCTCGACGCCGGCCTTGGCCTGATTGGCAACCGTGCGGCCAAACTCGGTGGCAATCACCACCAGCGTCCGATTCAACATGCCGCGATCGGTCAGATCGCGAATCAACTGCGCAATCGGGCCGTCGACTTGCTTCTTCATTTCGACGATCCGTCGCGCGCCATTCTCATGCGTGTCAAAGCCACGGAATGCCGCGTATTGGTATTCGACCTGCACGAACCGCGCACCGGCTTCGACCAGCCGCCGCGCCAACAGCAGCCCATGCCCGAAGCGCCGGCCGTGAAAGTAGGCTTTGTCGAGCAACTCTTTCTGCTCGATGCGCGGCTCGTACGCGGCGATCGTTTCGGGCGTTTCTTCTTTGGCGTAATCGAACGCCCGCTTGACCGGCGAGTCCATCATGCCCCGGGCCAGTTCCATCGTTCGCAGGTAATCTTCGACCTTGGGGGCGGCGCGCAGCGTGTCGCCGGACATCCGGGACTGAGCCTTCAAGTATTCGAGCCGGCGGTCGAGCCGTTCCATCGTCACACCCGATGCGGCCCGCAACGTGGCCAGCCCTTGCGTCGGATCGGGAATCATGAACGGCGCGTGCTTCACGCCGTAAAAGCCGGGGCCGATCGCCTCGGTGATGAATTGTTTTTCCGAGTCGCTGGTGTCGATGTCACGACCGATGTAGATGTACGGCGGCACCTGCGCGTGACGCGGGCCCAGGATGCGCGCCGCGGCCGCGCCGATGCTGGGCACCTTGACGCCGGCCGGGAACAAGTGCCCGGTCAGCATGTAATACTGGGCCTTCAGGTGGACCGCGCCGAACTTCACATCGCTGGCCAGGCTGCGCACCAGCGTGCCGTGCTGCATGACCGAAGCCAACTGTTCGAGCCCCGCGCCGAACCGCAAGCCGTCGACCGAGGTGGGGATCGACGGGCAGGTGCCGAGCACCTGGCTGCCGCGCATCCCTTTCTCGAATGGCGTGTGGGCTTTCCAGTCCCAGCAATCTTGCTGCGGCACGCCCCCGGGGAGCCAGATGAAGATCACGCTCTCGGCCGACGACGGCAGGCGCGCTTGCAGCCCTTCGGCCGCCGGTGCCACGCCCGGCCAGCCGACCGCGCCGCACAGAGCCGCGGCCCCGGCCTGCAAAACCTCGCGTCTAGTAAACGAGCGTGACATGATTGGTAACGTGAATGCTTCTTGTCTTCATCTAATCGCTAGTTGCTAATGGCTAATCGCTACTTCATCTGATGTATTGAAACTCAGGCGAGCAGAACAACACCCAATACAGGTCTTTGACACCCTCGGCGTAGTTCGGATTGGCCGACAGGAACGTCAGCCCGGCGCGACGTTCGTCGGCATTGGGCGGCCGCGAAAGCGCCGTGCGATACATCTTGTCGACCAGCCGGGGTAAATCGGCCTTGCGCACCGCCCGGTGCAGGACGACCGCTTCGTCGAGCAGGGCTTGCAACTCGGGGCCGTTCATCAGTTCCAGCAACTGAACGACGGCCACGTCGTCCGGTCGAGCGGTGATGATCTCGTTCCGCGAGGCGGGCTTCCCCAGCGCGCGGGGCAAGCCGGTCGAGCGGGCATCCTGGAAGTTGCGTTCGGCCGGAGGTAACTGCTCGGCCGTGGCCATGCGGACACTGTCGATGAACTGCTCGGCCGTCAGACGCCGCAGCCCTGGCGAGCGGAACATTCGTACCACGTCACGCCGGCCCAGGTCGAGCGTATCGGCCAGTTGTGGCTCGTACCGCAATTGATACGTCCGACTCCGCAAGATCAGCCGGACGGTGTGGTTAATCTGGTAGTCATGCGTGATAAAGTCGTGGGTCAGCCAGTCGAGCAACTCGGGATGGCTGACCACGGTATCGCCGCGGTAATCATCGACCGGTTCGAACAGACCGGCCCCCAGGAACCGTCGCCAAAGCCGATTAACGATTGTCCGCGCAAAGCGCGCATTCAGCGGATCGACGATCTGCTGGGCCGTCTGGTGAAGCCGCGCGGCGGGATTCACGGGCAGTTTCACCACGGCGTCGGCCGATTCAAATGGCCACCGCGCCGGCACGGTCTTACCCGAGCGGACGTCGCAGCGAATCTTCTCGAGATCGTACGGCGCGAACAGCCCGGCGAAGCCTAAGAACCGCTCCTGCGTCCACTCGGCATTGTCGAAGTGATCGTGGCAACTGGCGCACTTCATGCTGGTGCCGAGGAACAACTGGCCGACATTGGCCGCGGTTTGCAGCGTGGCGGTGTGATCTTCGTTGCGGACGTATTCGACGTTGTACCGCTCGCCAAACACGTCGGGGCGCTCGACCTGCTTGCGGCGCGGCATGGTCGGGTCGAGCAGTTCGGCCACCATTACATCGAACGATCGGCCTTGCTCGAAGCTGTCGAGAATCCACTTGCGGTAGTCGCCGTGCGTGAGAATGCCCCCTTGCGAGGCGACGTTTTGGCTCCCCAGCGCGTCTTCCCAAAACGGGGCCCAATGGGCGGCGTACTCGCCGCGCCGGGCGAGGAGCGCGTCGATCAGCTTGTTACGCTTTTCCGGCGACGAATCGGCGAGGAACCGGTTCACTTCGACCAGCGATGGAATCACGCCAATCAGGTCCAGGTAGACACGGCGGCAAAACGTGGCGTCGTCGCAGAGCGCCGGCTCCGGTGCGCCACTCGGCGCCGGCGACTTGGCCCAGTCGGCAACGAGGAATTGATCGATCGGGTTGTTCGTCGGCGCGCTCACCGTCGGTGACGCGGGCGGGGGAGGCAGCAACTTGATTCGCTCGCGACGCCGGGCGATCAGTTCGGCTTCGCTGTCCACTGACGTTGAAGCAGTAGCAGCGGCCGAGGCAGTTGACGTTTGGCCCGATGATGCCGATTGTGCGGTCGGCTCGGCGGCGCGCAGCTCAGCGACGAACCAGAGTGCCGCCGCTCCGCAGAGCGCCAGGCCGGTTCGCTTAACGCGGGGCCGGGTTGTCGTACGTCGGACCATTGATATCCGAATCGGCGATGATGTCGTGGATGACGGTCAATTTCGGCGGCGAGCCGCCGCCGTCAGCCCGCGCCGTCTGCGGCGCGTAGCGGACGTATTCTTTGCGGAACGGATCGAAGAACCGATCACCCTTTTGGAAGATCGGGCGGTACTCGACCATTTCACCGAACCAGGCGGGGCCGACCACCTGGGCCGGAATCCAGTGCCCGGTCCCCTTGGCGTCGAGCATGTAAAACTCGGGGAAGTTGTGCCCTTCGACCCACACGGTGCGAGCCACGGCGCCGTTCAGCCGGCAGACGCTGATGAATAGTGCGCTCATTTCTTCACAGTCGCCGCACTTCTGTTCGACGGC
Source organism: Planctomycetota bacterium (assembly GCA_018242585.1). Taxonomy (NCBI): domain Bacteria; kingdom Pseudomonadati; phylum Planctomycetota; species Planctomycetota bacterium. The sequence continues at coordinate 170,387 of JAFEBQ010000015.1, read as the reverse complement.
GAACAACGCGCCGCGGAAGTCGCCGTTCTGGAACTTGACATTGTCGCGGACCCATTGCCAGTAGTGCTTGACTTCGTCCCAGGGCTCGTCGCTTTTCCCTTCGTGCCCCAGCTTCTTGGCCAAATCGATGATCTTGGTGTGCTGCATTTCCAGTCCGGGCGCCGGCTTGGTCAACTGCTCGCGCAGCTCGCTGGGCGGAGCCTTGGCGTATTTCAACTCGGTGGCCGGCAACTTGAAGTTCAAGCGATAACGCGTGATCTCGTACAAGCGTTCCCAGACGACGGTGCCCCCCTTGGGAATCACCTCGACCTGCAGCTTGACCATGCCGCACTGGTTCTTGATCAGAGTTTCGGTCGCGCGGACACTGGGGCTGATCTTTTCGCTTAACAATCGCAAGCGCTGCTCGGGCCAATCGATCGGCACCGGACACATGGCTACGACCTGCTTGGCCGCGCCATCCGGCGCTTCGATCTTGAGCCCGATGCGTACGCGATAGACCCGGGGGTCCAACAGTTCGAGTTCGGGATCAAGGACGAGCGGCCCTTGCTTGCTCAGACGCTGAATCTGTCCCGGCGCTGGCTCGACCGGCTGTTCGACCTTGGCCGCGGGCTTGTCGGGGTCGGCGTCGCTGTCGGTGGCCGCGTCGAACGGGCGATTGGTGCCGCTGGCCGAGCGATTCGAGGACTCGGCTTGCGGATTGGCGGCCGGCGCTTGGGCCGAGGCCGAGTTGGCCAGCCAACCGAGCGTCAGGCCGACCACGAGCAGTGAAAGTCGCGTCATCGTTGCCGCACCGAAAGTTGCAAAGGATGAGGGGCCTGGCATGATCCGCCCCGGCTCACATTTACCCATGCAAAACTGGGCAAAGCGGGCGTGCTGTCATGCTGGCAATATACTCAGTATGTTGCGACTGGGCAGGCTTGTCAAAGTTTTCCAAGCATTGTCCGCTGGCCACCACGACGGCAGCAAACTCTTATCGCCCATTCATTTATAGCACGGCGGATGGGGACGAAGTCCGGTCGTAATGATTGTGCCGGCTTACGCGACACTCGACCCCGGTGACCTCGAAACGACTTTCGGCTGGCTGCCGCGAAAGGTGCCGCCCAATGAGGAAATACGCAGCTCAATTGCCGGCCGATCACTACCAAGCGGCCGCCACGAAGTAGGCGTAGCCATTTCGATAGCCTACGGCCTGAAAGTACTCTTCCTTGGGCGTGTATTTGAAATACGCGCCTTCCTTGAGATCAAGGGGGGGATCCCACCAGGGCTCGGTGCAACGACCGAAAAAGTGGACAGGTATATTCTCGTGTTTAGAGGTCTCGTACCTCTCTTTCAAACCCAATCGATTGACATAAATCGAAAAATCCGCCTCTGTCATCTTCGCACGTAAGCACCGAACAAAATCTCCCTGAAATCCATCGTCCCAATAGTATTCGTGGATATCAGTAGCGCTCGACGGGAGCGCATTACGAGCGGTCGAGCCCCCACAACCGGCGGCTGAAAGAAACAGGACGAGAGCAAAGCTCCACTTCATCGCTTTCATTTTCGCCCCAGCATTCGGTCCAGCGTGTCGGACGTCTGGTAGATCAGCGCTTCGGGCCAGTGCTGGTACGGGTGGAAGTACTCGAACGTCAGATAGCCGTTGTAGCCGACCGCTTCAAAGGCCTCGAGCACCGCGGGCCAGTTGGTCGTGCCGTCGAGCAAGGGGCGGAAGGCGTCGAGATTGAACTCGTTGACCTTCTTGCTGTACTCCTTCAAGTGTACGTTCTGGATCCGTTTGCCGAGAATCTGGATCCAATGCTCCGGGAACTGGTAGAGCATGATGTTCCCGGTGTCAAAGTGGACACGAACCCGGTCCGACTGAAAACTGTCGACGAACTCGCACATCTCGCCGGGGCTGAACAAGAAGCCGTTCGAGAAGATGTTTTCCAGGTTCAAGTAAACGCCGGCCTTCTCGGCCACCGGGATCAACTTGTTGATCGCCTCGCGCGAGCGCCGAGCGCAGACATCGTTCGGGACTGGTTCGATATCGCGGAGCCAGGGTATATAGACCGAGCCGGCGATCGTCAGCAGATTCGGCGTTTCGAGCGCATTGGCCGCCTGGATCATCAGTTGGGCAAGTTCCAGCCCCCGGGCGCGGCGCTCGGAATCATTGGCCGTCAGCGAATACGGCCAGTACAAGAACGAGCAGAGCCCGCTGATTTCAAGCCCGATCTGCCGGGCCATCTTTCCCACCGCGGCGATGTCGCTGGGCGAAGCATCCGGTGACAGATCGCCATCGAGCGCGTAGTTCAATTCGACCGCGTCAAAGCCGGCGTCCTTGGCCAGTTGCATGGCCTGGCGCAAGGTCTGGTGCTGGGGGTAGGGAAACGCCCACAGGTTGATCGACTTTTTCATCGGGTACTTTTTGCCGGTCGGCGCTGGCGACGCGGCGGGCTTCGGGGGCTCGTCCCCCAGCGCGTCGGTCGCGATCCCTTGCGCGGCCAGAAAGGCCGGCCCGAACCAGGCGGCGTAGGCCAGCAGCTCGCGACGATCGAGCGGCGGATTCTCGGGCTTGGGCTGCGACATGTCGATTCTCCGATGGGCAAAACGCGATCAACGGCGTTCAACCTAATCGACCGTTTGGCAAGCGGCAAATGTTCAACTGCCGGTCAATGCCTGAATCGCCTGGACAATCGTCCCGTCATAGGGATTCAACTGCGCGGCGATCCGATACTCGGCTAGCGCCTCTTGCTGGCGGCCTTGTTGCAATAGCACGCCAGCCAGCCGCTTGTGCGCCTCGGCCTCTTTAGGAAAGATTTGCAGGCACTTGCGCAAATACCCTTCGGCCTGTTGCAAGGCTTCGGTTGACGCCTTTCCGTCCTTGGTGCCGGCGTTGATGGTGGACGTGGCCAGATTGAAATACGGCTTGGGGCTCGTGGGGTCCAGTTCCATCGCCTTGCGAAACAGCGGCTCGGCTTCGCTAAATCGGCCCTGCATCGCATAGGTGATGCCCAGACAGTTATAGCCGGGGCCGAACCAGGGTGCCGTCTGGATGGCGTGTTTGCATTCTCGCTCGGCCTCGTCAAATTTCCCCAGCGCCGCCAGCGGCAAGGAGAGATTCGTGTGATACTCGGGCCGGTCACGTGTATTGTGTTCGACGGCATATTTGCCGTGACTAACGGCTTCGTCGAATTTGCCTTGCTCGTTGTACAAGGCTGAAAGATTGACGTGCGCGTCGACTGCTTCGCGATCACGAGCCGCCAACAAATACTCGCGCTCGGCCCCTTTCAAGTCGCCAATGCTGAATAGCGAGCGTCCCAGGTTGGTGTGCGCCGTGTGATTGTCCGGCGCTTTGTTCACGGTATCGGTCCAGATCGAGACTTCGGTCTGATAATCCTCGACGCGCCGCTGGGTCGCCATCACCAGAGCCGCGCTCAGCGCGATTCCGAGGCCGGCCACGACAAAGCCCGCCGGCTGGGCCAGCGCCGGCGTTATCGAGGCCGCACGGAGACTGAGAACTCGCACCGCCATCACGACGAACACCACGATCACTGCCAGCGGCAGGTACATCACGCGCTCGGCCACCAGTTCGGTAACGATCGGCATGAAACTGGAAGTCGGCGCGAGGATCAAAAAGAAGCAAGCTCCCAGCCAACCCCACCACCGCCGCAGCGCCACGCCAATACCGGTCGCCACCAGCGCTGCAATGATCAGCAGCCCCGGGGTTACCACTCGCGACAATTCGCGAACCGGCTCCAAGCTATAGACCAGCCGCAACGGCGTCGGCCAAAACGAAAGCTGGACGTAAGTGCCAATGGCCCAGGCCTGCGTCTTCAAATAGTCCCAGCCGGTGTAGCCCTTCTGGGCGGCGGCCGCGAAACCGACCGTCGGGTTCGACGGAGCGGCCAATATGAAAGCCAGCAACGCCAGCCACGAAGCGGCCAACCCCGCGTAAAGACTCCAGCGTCGCCGCCAGGCCACGTTCCACGATGGCGACAGAAAAGCGGCATCGTAAAGCACCACCAAGATCGGTGTGCAAACCGCGATTTCTTTGCTCAGCACACCGCACAGGCAGGTCACGCATGCCGCCACGCTGTTCAGCGTTCTGCGCCGCGGCATCAGCCAGGCTCGGCAGCTCAAATCGAGCGTCAACAGCATGAACAAGCCCGACAGCAACGTCGTACGCTGCGTCAAATAGACCACCGGCTCAGTCAACAGCGGGTGAACACCCCACAGCAATGCCACCAGCGTAGCCCAGCGCCCCGCCGATACGCGCGATCGCGGACTGGGTATTTCACCCGCTTTCATCCGCATGGCCAACAGCGTCAGCCGCGTCAGATCCCACAGCGCCGCCACGGCCAGCAGATGGATGATGATGTTCAGCACGTGGTAGCCGTGCATGTTCGGGCCGCCCGACATCCAATTGAATGCAAATGTAATCGCCGTGATTGGTCGATTTGTCAGCGTCGAATGTGGCAAGCCGACCGAGGCGGCCAAGCCCGCGGCTATTGGGTTGCTGTACTGGTGCAATTGCTGGTTCGACGTGATCGTGTATTCGTCGTCGAAGATCAGCGGCGCTTCGTAGCTCCCGCCATAGGCAATCAACACCGCAGCCAGCGGAATCGCCAGCCAACATACTTGCCAACCGGCCGCGAACGAAGGCCGGGCCGGTGGCGGCGCGGGAGTGGCCTGCTTGGGCCGTGGATCAATCGGCGCGGTCGTGGGTCGTTTTCGCCTGGCTGCCATATTAGAGCGATGCGTTGATCCAAGCCGGCGGCTATGCCGCCGTCGATCGGCGACCGAGTCGCCGGCATGGCAGCGGAAGATGTGGACCCTCGATGTTACTCGACGGTCACGCTCTTCGCCAGATTTCGCGGCCTGTCAACGTCACAGCCGCGCAGCAAGGCCACGTGATAGGCGAGCAACTGCAGCGGCACGCTCGTGATGATCGGCTGCAGGAAATCCTCGACCGTCGGCACTACGATCACGTCATCCGCCAGATCGGCAGCCCGCGTCCCGGCCTGGCAGGTGACGGCAATCACTGGGCCGCCGCGGGCTTTGATCTCTTCCATGTTCGACATCACCTTGTCGAATACCGCCCCGTGCGGGGTCAGGAACACGCTCGGCGTCTGTTCGTCGACCAATGCGATCGGCCCGTGCTTCATCTCGGCCGCCGGGTAACCCTCGGCGTGGAGATAGCTGATTTCCTTGAGCTTCAACGCCCCTTCGAGCGCCGTCGGGAACAGGAACTGGCGTCCCAGGTAGAGGAAGTTCCGGCACTCGCAATATTTCTCGGCAATGCGGCGGACCTGGTCGTTGCAATCGAGCGCCTCGGCCACTCGCACGGGCAAGGCTTGCAGTTGTTCGATAATGCGCATGCCGGCCGCATGGCTCAGGTGGCGCATGCGACCGAAGTACAGAGCCAACATCGCCAGCACCGCGCACTGCGACGTGAACGCCTTGGTCGACGCCACGCCAATCTCGGGACCGGCGTGCAGGTAAATGCCTCCGTCGGCTTCCTTGGCGATGGTGCTGCCCACCACATTCGAGATCGCCAGCGTGGGGTGACCCTTGCGCTTCATTTCGCGCAGCGCGGCCAGCGTGTCGGCCGTCTCGCCACTTTGCGTGATGGCGAAAAACAGGGTGTGGTCGTCGAGCGGCGGATTGCGATACCGCAGTTCGCTGGCGTATTCGACTTCGACCGGAATCCGGGCCAGCTCTTCGATCAGGTACTCGCCCACCAAAGCCGCGTGCCAGCTCGTGCCACAGGCGGTCAGCACCAGCCGATTGATGCCGCGCAGTTGCTGCGGCGACAGATTCAGCCCGCCAAAGTGGGCCGTCGCGTCGTCCACGTTCAAGCGGCCACGCATGGCGTTCCGCAACGTCTCGGGCTGCTCGTAGATCTCCTTGAGCATGTAATGGTCGTAGCCTTCGAGTCCGACCTCGACGGCTTGCATCTGCAGGGTCTGAACCTCGGGGCTAACGATCCCCTGCTCGCGATTGAGCACCTGCAAGTTGTCCGGGGTGATGACGGCCAGTTCGTGATCGGCCAAGAACACGATCTGATCGGTGTAGCCGGCCAACGCGGCCGGGTCGCTGGCGATAAAATGTTCGTGCTCGCCGACGCCGACGACCAGCGGGCTGCCCAAGCGGGCCGCAATCAGCAACTCGGGCTGATCGCGAAACACCACGGCCAGGCCATAGGTGCCGTGCAGCCGCGTCAGCGCCTCGGTCACGGCGCGCACGTAAGGGGCGGTGTCGTCCGCATGCGGATCGACCGGACGTTCGACGTCGGTCAATTCCTTTTCCAGGCAGTGGGCAATCAGGTGCGCGACGACTTCGGTATCGGTGGCCGAGCGGAACTGGTAGCCAGCCGCCTCGAGCGATTCCTTGATCGGGCGATAGTTCTCGATCACACCGTTATGGCAGACGGCCACCAGGTCGTTACCGCCGACGTGCGGATGGGCGTTCTCGTCGGTGGCCGGGCCGTGCGTGGCCCAGCGGGTGTGACCGATGCCCAACGACCCCGCCACCGGCAACGCATTCAGGCGCGCAGCCAGTCGGTCGATTCGGCCCGCCGCTTTGGCCAGATCGAACAAACCGTCATGTCGAACCGTCACAACGCCCGAACTGTCGTAACCCCGATATTCCAGGCGACGCAGCCCTTGCAGCAGGAAGTCCTGGCAGGACTTCAGACCGACGTATCCGACGATGCCACACATACTTTTGAACCTTGAAGGGAGGACCGCCTGGCGTTTGACTCAAACCTAGCTCGATCGGGGGCGCGGGAGTGTAGCAGCCACCTGAAAATCGACCTAGAGCGGGCAATTGGGGGGCTGTATCGCTCGTCTCCGCGAGGCGCACGGCCTGGCAGCTCCGGTTGTAAGAATTGTAGGAGCCACGCCGCCGCATCGTTCGTGCGGCACAAGGCTTATCCCCCGGCTTGACTAGTGGTTTCATCCCAACTCCGAAGTCATTGCTTGCTCGCCACTTAGTTAAAGAAATTGACATGGTACCCGCCATTGGTAGGATCAAGCACATCGTCATCCCGGGGGCGGCCTTGGGGACGGCGATGGCTGCAATCACTGCTACCAATCGGGGTTAAGGGCAATGCTTATCCAGGGAGTTCGTCGCGCGCTGTTTTCCCTATTGTGCGTAGGTCTTTTCTCGGGAGCGTTACAAGCCGAGTACCGCCTGTGGAAAGCAGCCAACGGCGGCTTTTCGGCCGAGGCAGAGTTCGTCGGACTGAAGGACGCGAACACCGTCACGCTCAAGATGAAAGCGGGCGGGTTCCTCAAGGACATCCCGCTCGGCGTCTTGTCGACGTCCGATCAGCAGTTCATTCGCACTGCGACGGGGGGCGGCGCGTCGGTGGCCGATGCGGCCCCCGTTGCCAAAGCGCCCACTAAAGGCGCCGCCGCGGCGCTCGAGAAAGAAGCCCTGACCACCGACACGGCCAAGGAAGCGGCGGGACTCTACCGCATCTTCCTCGCCGAACCAGGCATTTCGTCCGACGATCGGATTGCGGCCACGGCGCGGCAACCGTACTGGGAAGACCTGGCCGCCAAGAATTTTGTGCGGCTCGGCACCAAGTGGGTTCCCTTTGAGGACGCACAAAAGCTGCGCAAGCAGGCGGCCAAGCTGATCCAACAAAGCGCCGAGTTGCTGCGTCTGAATCAGGATCAGATGGCGCACGCCAAACTGAAGGAGGCCAGCGCCATCGACCCGGGCGGAATCTCGGCCGACTTCATCATCGGCGTGGTCTACGCCTTGGCCCTGCGCAACTACAGCAAGTCGAGCGAGCATTTCGAGATTGCGCTGCGCCGCGACCCGGGTAACGTGGCCCTGCTGAACAATCTGGCCCTCACCGAGATTCGCACCGGCGAGCCGCGCGGCGCGATCATGCACTGGCGCAAAGCGTTGTCGATTTCCACCGATCAGGCGGTGGTCCACAACATCGGCCGGCTGATCGACCAGGCCGGACGTGGTTCGGTGCGCAACGTGCCCAAGTCTTCGATTGCCGAATTGACCGCGGTGTACAGCGATCTGTTGGCCTCGGGCAAAGTCAAGGGGGCTGACAAGGCTCGCGGCTGGCAGTACATGCTGGTGCCGATCAAGTCGCCGGAAGAACTCGAAGCTCAAGAAGAGACGGCCAACAGCGCCCCGCCCGAGCCGGGGCCGGATGACCAGAAGCTGCCCGGCGTGATCGCCGGCAGCGGCACCGGTTTTGTCGTGGCCAAGAACTACATCCTGACCAATCGGCACGTGGCGGCCGAGGGGATTGCCTTCCAGATTCAAGACCCCGTCGATCGGAACAAGTTCCACGTCGCCACGCGCAAGGCCGTTTCGACCGAGGCCGACCTGGCGATTCTGCATTGCCCCACGCTCGAAGCGCCGCCTTTGTCGATCGAGCCCAAGCTGCCCGGTCGCGGCACCGATGTGATGTTGTTCGGCTTTCCGGTCTCGGACATGCTGGGCTCGTCGCTCAAGGCAACGCGCGGCGCGCTGGTTTCGCCGCCGGATCCCAAGATCAACGGCATGATGCTGTACGATGCCACCAGCAATCCCGGCAACAGCGGCGGCCCGCTTTGCAACGCGCAAGGAGCGGTGATCGGCATCCACTGTGCCGGCATGCGGTTCAGCAGCAACTATGCCGCCGGGCTGCCCATCGATACGGCGATGGCGTTTATGAAGGCCAACATTCCCGACTTCGAAGCCCAGGCGCCCGGGACCGCGGTCTTGCCCTGGCCCGAGGTCGATCAGAAGGTCAGCCCCTCGACCGTGCTGATTCTGATCCGCATGCGGACCTACAATTTGGGCCTGGCCCAGCGCGTCGGCAAAGACTTCCTCGAAGACCGCTGGTGCAACACTTGCAATGGCTTTGGCAAGGTCAAATGCCCGGTCAACAACTGCGGCCAGGGAACGGTGCCATCGATCCAAGTGCGCAACCTGGGCGACCGGGTCGAGTCGGTGCCCATTCGCGTTCCCTGCAACAATTGCGGCGGCGACGGTGCGGTCACCTGCCGTGCCTGCGGCGGCGGCAAGCTCGATTCAACCATCGGGCGCTAAGGCGTATCGTAAAGGTCTCGTCGCAGGGGTGGCACGTCCCAAGCGTAGCGCAGGGCGTGGGGAATCACGCTTGGGCAAGATCGTTAAGCGATTATCAATTCGTTGTGACGTTCCGAATCAAGCCGTCATTCCCGCGCAGGCAGGAATCGAGGCGAGACGATTTTCTCTCTAGATTCCCGCCTGCGCGGGAATGACGGAAATGCTGGGTAGCCCGGACAACTTGTTGTCCGGGTCGCGTCCGCGACAAGAGGGCTCGATTGCGGCCTAAGCGGCTCTATTCGACCGCCGCCGGTTTTCGCTACACTCGGCGCGGGGAAATCTCACCCGAGCACGAAGTGAGCACGCATGTCCGTTAGCACGATTATCATCCCGGCGCGCCTGGCCAGCACGCGGCTGCCGCGCAAGCTCATGCTGCGCGAGACCGGCAAGACGCTGATCCAGCACACCTACGAAGCGGCTCAGCAGGCGCGCAAGCCGCGCGCCATCTGCGTGGCCACCGATCACGAGGAGATCGCGCGCGAGGTCCGCTCGTTCGGCGGGTTGGCCGAGATGACCGACCCAAACGCCGCCAGCGGGACCGATCGGGTGGCGGAGTTGGCGCGGCGGATGACCGACGTCGACATTTTCTGCAACGTCCAGGGAGACGAGCCAGAGTTGGACGGCGCGACGATCGATCTGGCGATTGGCCTGCTGGAAGAACATCCCGACGTGCCGATGGCCACGCTGGCCACGCCGATTCGCGACCGGGCCAAGCTGAACGATCCGGCCTGCGTGAAGGTCGTGTGCGACTCGCGGGGCCGGGCGTTGTACTTCAGCCGCGCGCCGATCCCCTGGGCCCGCGAATGGGACGATCGATTGCTAGCGGCCGAGCCGCCCCACTTTTTTCAACACCTGGGGCTGTACGCCTATCGCCGCGAGTTTCTCTTGGAACTGGCTAGGCTGCCGCCAGCGCCGGTCGAGCAGATCGAAAAGCTCGAACAGTTACGCGTGCTGCACGCTGGTTTCGACATCCTGGTCGGCCGCGTCGACGAACCCACGATCGGGATCGACACGCCCGAAGACTACCGGGCATTTGTCGAGCGTTACAAACGCAAGTAGATTTGGAGAATCCAGTTGCAAAGGAGCATGCCAATGATTGATCCAACCATTCAAGAGCAAATCCTTGCCAGCCTCTCCCAATTGACGTCGCCTCAACAGCAACGCGTAGCCGATTATGCCAAGTCTCTTGGTAAAACGAGTGCCGGATCGTTAAGAAGAACGCCTGGCAGCGAGTTGCTCGATTTTTTTGACGTGATAAGCGATGAAGATGCGGCAGAGATGACAAAGGCGATTGAGGAAGGCTGCGAACGCATCGACAACGAGTGGTGAAGCACTTCCACAGGCAGGATTGGCTCGATCAAAAGGACACTGACGGCCATGAACACCGTAAGCATCGACGAAGCGATCAGCCTATTGCGAAGCGAACCTGAATTTCGCGAGGTAGGAGTCACCGCTTCTCGTGGCACGCGGCAGTATTACGAACTGGCCAAGGACTGTCGCTTCAAGCGGTGCGACTGCACGTACCACGATGACTACGGCTGGCATGAGTTCGTCTCGACTACCGAGACAGTGGGCGAACGCTATGTGGTCGCGCTTAATCTGAAACTCGGAAAGATTACTGTGGGTCCAAAGGGTTATCACTCGGAATATGTTTCGAATCCGGCGCATAAACGGCCACTATGCGTTTAGCGTGATGTTCGCCCTCTCATTTGTCACCTCGACGCTAGCACGCTAAACTAGCGTTTTCCGGGTGTGCGGTGGCCGGGAAGCTGATCCTGCACTCCCCAGCACCACCTCGGGCCAGCAAGGAATGGAATCGCGGATGACCAAGCACATTTTCGTCACCGGCGGCGTCGTCAGCTCGTTGGGCAAAGGACTCACCAGCGCTAGCCTGGGTATGTTGCTCGAGCATCGCGGCCTGCGGGTTCGCATGCAAAAGCTCGACCCGTACATCAACGTCGACCCGGGCACGATGAGCCCGTATCAGCACGGCGAAGTCTACGTGCTCGACGACGGCAGCGAAACCGACCTCGACCTGGGCCACTACGAGCGGTTCACCAACAGCCCGCTGACGCGCGACAGCAATTACACGACCGGCCAGATATACATGTCGGTCATCACCAAGGAACGCCGCGGAGAGTTCCTGGGCAAGACCGTGCAGGTGATCCCGCACATCACCAATGAAATCAAGAACTGTATCCGCAAGCTGCGCCGCGACGACGTCGACGTGGTGATCACCGAAATCGGCGGCACGGTGGGCGACATCGAAAGCCAGCCGTTCCTCGAAGCGATCCGCCAGTTCTCGCTGGACGCCGGCAAGGAAAACTGCCTGTACATTCACCTGACGCTGGTTCCGTACCTGAAGGCGGCCGGCGAGTTGAAAACCAAGCCGACCCAGCACTCGGTCGGCCTGCTGCGGCAGATCGGTATTCAGCCCGACGTGCTCATCTGTCGCACCGAGCGCGGCATGAGCCACGACGATCGCGAGAAGATCGCTCTGTTTTGCAACGTGCCCATCGAAGCCGTCGTCGAGGAGAAGGACAAGGACTTTTCGATCTACGAGGTGCCACTGAGCCTGGTCGACAACAAGCTCGACGAGCTGATCGTCAAGCGGCTGAACCTGAAGGCCGGCTCGCTCGATCTGGAAGATTGGCATCAACTGATGCACCGGTTGCGCAATCCCGAGCAGGAGATCGCCATCGCCGTCGTTGGCAAATACGCCGAGCACCGAGACGCCTACAAGTCGATCTACGAATCGCTCGACCACGCGGGCATCGCCAACAGCGCCCAGGTCCGCATCCAACCGATTCAAAGCGAAGACATCGAGCGCGAAGGGCCGGAACGCTTGCTGTCGGGCTATGACGGCGTGCTGGTCCCCGGCGGTTTCGGCGAACGCGGCATCGAAGGCAAGGTCGACACGATTCGCTTCTGTCGCGAGCGCGAGATTCCGTTCTTTGGCATCTGCCTGGGCATGCAGTGCGCCGTGATCGAATTCGGCCGCAACGTGGTGGGCCTGAAGAACGCCCACAGCACTGAGTTCAGCAAGGACACGCCCCATCCGGTGATCTGCCTGCTGGACGAGCAGAAAACGATTACCGACATGGGTGGCACCATGCGGCTTGGCGCGCAAAAGGCAATGCTCGATCCGGCCAGCCACTCGGCCCAATCGTACGGTACTACTACAATCGAAGAACGGCACCGCCACCGGTACGAGTTCAACAACGTCTACCGGCAACAGTTCGCCGCCCACGGCATGATGTTCGCCGGCACCAGCCCCGACAAGTCGCTGGTCGAGATCGTCGAGCTGCCCAGCCACCCCTGGTTTGTGGCCGTGCAGTTCCATCCCGAGTTCAAGTCCAAGCCGACGCGCGCTCACCCGTTGTTCGCGGGCTTCATCGCCGCAGCCATCGAACGGCACTTGGTACGCGGCGAACGGGCCGTGACGGGATCATAAGACGTTGAGGAACTGGCCGAGACATTGTACTGGGTAGCCCGGACAACTTGTCGTCCGGGTCGCGTCAGCGACAAGAGGGCTCGGTTGCGGCCTAAACCAACCTGACACCGCAACCATCTAGTTTCTTGTTGCTGCGCAACCCCGACAACAAGTTGTCGGGGCCACCCATGACAGCTCCCTTGCCGCCAGAAATACTACTCCGGCGCAAACACCATCGCGACGGCTTGTCCCTGATCGGTTCGATTGACGACCAAGGCCGGCTTGCATCCGACTTCCAGCGGCTCGTGCAGCACATTCAATTCGCAGCCCGAGTTCCCTTGCCGAAAGTTCAGCGTCGGCGGCACGATCCCGTGCTGAATCGCCAGCAGGCTGACAATCGTTTCGGCCGCGCCGCTGGCCGCGTGCATGTTCCCCAGGTAACTCTTGGGCGCCGTCACCGGCACACCGGGGAGCGTCGCGGTTAACACCTGGGCCTCAATGGCGTCGGCCCGCCGCGCGCTCAAGCCGTGGGCATTGATGTGCCCGAGGTCCGCCGGTTTCAGGCCGGCCAACTCAAGCGCGCGAATGATCGCCTGGCGCAGTCCCTCGCCCGGCCGCGCGCGACCGTCCGTGCCGCTGGCCCAGGCCAGCAAACGCGCAATGATCGTGGCCCCGCGCGCTTCGGCGCGGCGGCGCTCTTCGAGCACGATGGCCACCGCCCCTTCGCCCAGCACTTGGCCGTCGCGATCGCGATCAAACGGCCGACAAGCCCCCGCCGGGTCGTCGTTGCGGCGTGACATCTCGAACGAGACCACATGCCGGGCCCAGTCCAGCGGCTGAATCCGCGAACTTGATCCGCCGCCCAGCGCGGCGTCGGCCATGCCGCGACGGATCACCGAATCGGCCTCCCCCAGGGCCAACAGCCCCGAGACGTCGGCCTGGTAAATCGTGTTGCAGGGGCCTCGCGCGTCCTGGGCGATCGAAACATGGCCCGTCAGCATGTTTGGCAACAGCTTGAGCATGTTCAGCGGATAGGTGGCCGGCAAGCCGGTGCCGAGCCAATAGTCCGTGTCGAAGCGGCCGCCGATAACGCTCGAGCCGAAGCCATCGCGCAAATCGTCAGGCACCGGATTGATCGTGTCGGCCGCGAAGACGGTGGCCAGGCGTTCCGGCTCGATCGTCTCGGGTGCAAGCCGCGCCGACTGTCGGGCCAAGCTCGCCGCCGCCAAAGCCAATTGCGAATCGCGGGCCATGACCTTCAGGCTTTTGCGCGGCTTCACATATTGAGCCGGATCAAACCCGGGCACGTCGCCGTAGAAATGGATCGGCGCCCCCGTCGCGGCCAGCGACTCATGACGCCGAATGCCGCTTTGCTTGGCGAGGAGTTGCTGCCAGAATGGGTCGATGCCGATGCCCAGCGGAGTCAACGCCCCTAGCCCGGTGATGACGACTTCTCGCTGACTCATCGAACGACGCGATCGTAAAAGTGTGTCAAAACGGCGCGCCACCCGCCCGGCGCGCACATCCAGCGCAGATGCGATAATACACTCGTTATCTGTGATCGGAATCGGACGGGCCGTGAATGAGGCCCAGTTTGTGTCAACCGCCCCGGAGTGATCGAGCGATGCCACCTGCAACCGTTGCGTCCGGAACAATCTATGCGACCGCGCGCGAACTGCGACAGTCGATCCGCCAAGGCCAGTTCACCGGGCCGACCGCCGGCCAAGCCCCCGGCTTCGTGCAGACCAACGTGGTGATCTTGCCGGCCACGGCGGCCGATGACTTCGAACTGTTCTGCCGGCGCAATGTCCAAGCCTGCCCGCTGGTGGCGCGCTCGCGCCCCGGCGACGCGACGCTGGCCGACGTGGCCGCCGAGGCGGACCTGCGAACCGACGTGTCAGGCTGGCGTGTGTTTCGCCAGGGACGGCCCGACACAACAGGGCCGCGCGATTTACGCGCGCTGTGGCGCGACGATTTCGTGGTGTTCCTGATCGGCTGCTCGTTCACCTTCGAGAACGCGCTGGTTCAAGCGGGCTTGCGCGTGCGGCATATTGACGAAAGGCGGAACGTGCCGATGTACCGGACCAATCGAGCCTGCGAACCGGCCGGCCCGTTCCGCGGCCCGCTGGTTGTCAGCATGCGCCCTTATCGACCCGAGCAGGTGGCCGAGGTCGCCGCCATCACCGGACGCTATCCGCGGATGCACGGCGCGCCGGTCCACGTCGGCGATCCGGCGGCGCTGGGCATTGTCGATTTGGCGCGACCCGATTTTGGCGACGCGGTCACGGTGCGCGACGGCGAGGTGCCGGTCTTCTGGGCATGTGGAGTGACGCCGCAGGCGGCGCTCGAATCGGCGAGGCTTGACATCGCCATCACGCATCATCCCGGCTGCATGTTCGTCACCGATCTGCGCGACAGTGATTTCCGCGAGACAAACGCCTAGCTCCAGGGCGAATCAACACCTGGCGACATAAGCCGCCAGTTCGCGTGACTCGCGTGCTACGGTCGTGTCGTCGGAGCGGCATGATGCGGCGTGTGGGCCGGCGCGTGCTTGTTGCGCAGCAACTCGATCAAGGCCGGAATCGCGGACTTGGCCGCCGGGCCAATTTGGCCCAGCGCTCGGGCTGCCGCGCGGCGCACGTTCTCGTCCGGGTCGGACAGGCGCGCCGTCAAAGCGCCGACGGCCGGCGCGGCACGATCGCCCATTACCGACAGCGAACGGCACGCGAACGAGCGGACCTCGGGGTCTTTGTCCTCAAGCGCCGCGATCAATGCCGGCACGGCATCGTTGCCAATCCGCGCCAGCGCGTCGGCCGCCGTCTCTTGCAGCGTCGCCACGTGCTGCGAGCCGTCTTCGCTGCCGAGCAAGGCCGAGAAGATCGGCTTCTGCGCCACGACTTCAAACCGCTCGGTTTCGACCGGCTTGACCTGGGCGGCGATGTCGTTGGCAATCTTGGCCGCGTCGCGATGCGCTTCCTGATCACTGCACCCGACGCAGACGATCATCCACGCGGCAAGCGGCGGTGTCCAAGCTGAAATACGAAAGTTCATAGCCGCAACTTCGTGGGAGCCGACGAACCAAAAGCCTGCCAGCAGCGCAAGCTCATTCAAGCATGGGCGGCGGCCGGGGGGAAGTCCACGGCTTTTGGCGAGAATGCCGGCCTGGACAAGGTCGGCTCGGGACGAAAGGGCCGGATATGACGACCAGGCAAGCTGTGCGGGGGCGGCACCACGAGGTCACGCCCACTCAAGCGCCGGCCGTTTACCCTCCCCCCTGCCCCTCCCTGAAAGGGAGGGGTGTTTATCGCACGTCGCGGACGATCGACGACGAACCGCAAATCGGAGCAGCGCTTAGTCGATGCTCTCGGTCGCGTATACGACCGTTTCGGGCAGCGGCGTCGCCAGCGGTTCCACCACGCGCGGCTCGAGGCCAGTCTGCCGCGCGGATAAATACTGCTTTAGGAAGTTGACCGTCTCGTCGATGACGTCGGCTTGGCACAATAGCAGGTCGCCCGGACGCAGCATATCGAGCGCCGTTTCGACGGCCTTCACCGCGCCTTGGATTTCGGTCACTTCGACGTTGCGCTTGGTCGCTTCCATTCCCTTGCGGAACAGCTTGATGATTTCGCCTTGTTGCCGTCCGCGGAGGTAGTGGTCTTCGTAGAGGACCACATGGTCGAACTCGGCGGCTAGCATTTCCCCTTGGCGAATCATGTCGATGTCGCGCCGGTCGCCGGCCGCCGAGTATACCGCCAGCCGACGCGCGGCCGGAAACAACTTGATCGATTCGATCATCGCCTGCAGCGCCGACGGGTTGTGGCCATAGTCGACGATCACCTTGGCGCCGTTGATTTCCAGCAGGTTGAACCGGCCGGGAACTTGCCCCATGTCGCCACTGAATGTTTCGAGGCCCAGTCGGATCGTCTCGCGCGACAGCCCCAGGCCCCACGCGGCGCCGACCGTGGCCAGCGCGTTTTCGACCTGGAAACCCACGCGGCCTCCCAGCGTGAGCGGCACGCGATCGAGGCTCAGAATCACCTCTTCGCGATCCCCTTCCGCGGCCACGATGGCGTTTTCGCGCACAATCACGCAACGGCCACCCTGCTTGCGGAAGTTCTGGATCACTTCGTGTTCCGGATCGCGGCAGAAGAAGATCTTCATCCCGTCGCCGTATTCGACCATTTGAGCGCACAACGGGTCGTCGGCCTTGAGAACCGCGTAGCCTTGCTTGTGAACCACATCGACGATGGTTCGCTTGACCATCGCGATTTGCTCTGGTGTTTCAATGCCGCTGACGCCCAGGTGGTCGCCGTCGGCAATGTTCGTGACCACGGCCACGTCGCAACGATCAAAGCCCAGCCCGGCGCGCAGGATGCCGCCGCGAGCCGTCTCGAGCACGGCCGCTTCGACGTTCGGGTTCATCAACACGTTCGCGGCGCTTTGCGGGCCGGCGCAATCACCGGTATCAATCCGGCGGCGGCCGACGTAAATGCCATCGGTGCAAGTCATGCCCACCGTGCGGCCGTTCAGGCCCAGCATGTGGGCAATGAAGCGCACGGTTGTTGTCTTGCCGTTAGTACCCGTGACGGCGACCAGCGGAATGCGAGCGTTGTCGCCGGGTGCGAACATCGAATCAATGATCGCTTCGCCGACGGCGCGGGGTTTGCCGCTGGACGGTTCCAGGTGCATTCGCAGGCCAGGGCTGGCGTTGACTTCGACGATCACGCCCCCCTGCTCTTCGAGCGGACGGCTGATGTCAACCGCCACGACGTCGACACCACAGATGTCCAACCCGACCACGCGGGCCGCGTCGATGCAGCGCGAAGCCACCTCGGGATGAACCAGATCGGTTACGTCTTCGGCGCTGCCACCGGTGCTCAGATTGGCATTGCGGCGACAGAGAACCTTGACCCCCAGGGCCGGAACCGAGCCCGGCGTGTAGTTCTGTTCGGCCAGCACACCCAGCGCGATCTGGTCGAGGACGATTTTGCTCAGCGACGTTGAATGGTCGTCGCCACGGCGCGGGTCGGTGTTGATCAATTCAACCAACTCGGTGATCGAATGCTTGCCGTCGCCGATCACGTGGGCCGGCTCGCGGCGAGAGGCGGCGATCACTTTGCCGCCAATGACCAGCACGCGGTAATCCGAGCCCGGCGCGAAGCGCTCGACCATGATGTACGAGCTTTCACGCGAGGCGGCGTCGAACGCGGCAACCACTTGCTCGCGCGTGGTCAGGTTCGTGGCCACGCCGCGCCCTTGGCTGCCATACTGCGGCTTGACGACGACCGGCCCGCTGATTTCCTCGGCGGCCTCCCAGGCATCGTCGGCGCTTTCGACCGGTCGCCCTTCGGGCACCGGCACACCAGCCGAACGCAACAGGCTGCGCGTCAGGTCTTTGTCTTGAGCAATTTCTTCGGCCACGGCGCCGGTTCGGTCGGTTTGAGCGGCGCAGATGCGACGCTGCTTCGTGCCGTGACCCAGTTGGACCAGGCTTCCCGTGTTCAGGCGGCGAATCGGAATGCCACGGGCCTGGGCCGCGTTGACAATCGAACGAGTGCTGGGGCCCAACTGGACGCGCTGTCCCAACTCGCGCAGCTTGCGGACTTCGGCCTGGACGTCGAACGGCTTGTCGTGCAGCGCGGCCATGATCAGCTCGCGGGCCGTTTCGATCGCGGCGCGGCAGACGTCCTCTTCGATGAACTCGATGGCTACCTTGTAATAGCCGTCACCCAGCCACTCGCGGGCGCGGCCAAAGTCGACCGGATAGCCGGCCAGGATTTGCAACTCGATGCTGACGTGTTCCAGAATATGAGCCAGGTACGTCCCGGTGCGCAGACGCTGGAAGAAACCACCGCGCTCGCCGATGCCGCAACGATGTTCGATCATCGTGGGGAGCCAGGCCATCAGCCGGTCGGCAAAACCTGGCACGTCCGTCGAGGGGGTGTCTTTCCATTCGTTCAGATGCACCCAGATTTCGAGGACCGGATAGTTGGTCCACATGTTGGGGCCGCGCAATGCCAGAACCTTGCGGAATTCCATAGAAGATCGACTTTTTCAGTCAGAAGAGAGATGTGAGGGGATACTTACAATTGCCATCTCGGACGGGAAGGTTACGAGAGCCGCTAATGTTTTTTATTGGATTGTTGGCGAACCGATCAGGATTGATTGATGCGGAGAGTAGCGGTTATGCAACCGCGGTATTGGCTAATACCTACCGACGTTTCCTCTGGTTTACGAACCCCGATCCTCGTTGGTTTGACTCGGCAACGCAATTCGGATTCCTGCAATTTCGGGGCCCCCCTGCTGCCATTCGGCATCAGCGGTCAGTACGACCACAAGCGGCGTTGACCTTGCCGACTTTGTCGACACTGTACCCTGATGGAGACACTGCCCGCACACCAGCGTGGGCCTGACTCAGTTGGAATGGCCGGTCGCCAACCAACCTTGTCGGGTGAAATCCAAGAATCTGGCGTTTCTGACCGAAACGAAAAGCCTTCATCCGGCAACAAATCATAGGGACGCCAAACCCGCGGTTTCGTATCGCGATGAATCGCCGCCAGTCTTTTCGATCTGCACTCTAGTCTTAGAACCCGGTGGTCTCCCACAAGTCACGACGCGCAGGCGCGATAAATCATTCGGTTCGCCGAAAACATTCAGCCGGCTTCGTGAAACTGCCGTAATCATTACAAGTAACTTATCTACCAGTCTTTCGGTCCACGGTTCTGGCTCTTGGCACGTCGTTCGACGTTGGCCTTCGATTCCCGTTTGGTTGACTGAGATCGGTCGCGCCCCCAGGACGCCGCGAAAGGCCGGGGATAGATACGCAAGTACCCGGCCCAGTGCAACCGCGGATGCCGAAAGTAGGCCCTGAATCCCACAAGATATGTAGTTGGGGCAAGAAAAACAGCTTTTATTGGCCGAAATGCTGGAACGGCGTTGTAAGTTTTGGGGCCCCGGTTTCCACCTAAAGTCTTGCCCAATTGGAAGTTCGTCCGTCACTATGTTCACCAAGCCCTTGCCAGATCGCTGGCAAAGCCAGATTGAGCAACAACTTACGCCGGGCGAATCGATCCTCTCCTGGGTCGAATGTAACCTGGACCAGCGGCTTCACTTCCAGCCGGGGCTAGTTGTCCTGACCGATTGCCGGCTGGTGGCAGCCGCCAATGGCGATGAGACTTCCGCTGATCCCGACCTTCCACGGGTCGCCTCCTGGGCGCTAGGCCAAATCGACCAGTTGCGTTTGACCGAGCTTTCGGGCGCAGGGCACTTGGAGGCGCTCGGTCCAAACGGCCGACTGGGTAGCTGGCGGTTCACCGCCCCTCAGATTCCGTTGGTCCAGCGCCTGATCGCACGGTTCCAGGCGGTTCGCTATGGCGGTCAGACCGCCGCCGAAGCCTCGGCCACCTTTGAAACGGTTTGTCCCAGCTGCGGCAGCGTGTTGGCGGCCGACGAACTCGACTGCCCGGCCTGCTCGCCCCAGAAGCAGGTTTCGACCTCGCGCAGCCTGCTCCGCCTGGCCCGGTTCGGTTCACGCCACTTGGGCATGTCAGTATTGGGCTTTAGCCTGCTGCTGCTTTGCACGGCCTCGGAGTTGGTCGCTCCCTACTTCACCAAGCCGTTGATCGATAACGAACTGATCCCCCATCAATTGACCGGCCGGCCGGTGAACTGGGGGACGGTTGGCATGTATCTGGGGGCGATTGGATTGGCCGCCTTGGCCGCCTGTCTGCTCGGTTGGGCCAAGACCTATGTATTGGCCTGGGTCAGCGAGCGGATCGCCGCCGACATGCGTAACGACACCTATGCCCACCTGCAAAAGCTGTCGCTCGAATTCTTTGGCGGCAAGCGGACGGGCGATTTGATCTCGCGAATTGGCAACGACACCGATCGGATTTGCATCTTTCTGAGCGTGAACCTGATCGAGTTCGCGTCGGACGTGGTGATGATTGTCCTTACGTCGATGGTGCTGTTCTCGATTGACGCGCGCCTGGCGCTGGCGACGCTGTTGCCCTTCCCGCTGATCGCCTGGTTGATGAAAGGAGTCCGCGGCCGACTGCTCCGCGGCTTTCAGCAAGGGGGCCGGGCGATGGCCCGCGTGACCAGCGTCTTGGCCGACACGATTCCCGGTGTCCGCGTGGTGAAGGCGTTTGCGCAAGAGCAGCGCGAGATCGAACGCTTCCGCCGCGCCAACGAACAAGTTCTGATCGCGAACGATCGGGTCAACAAGCTCTGGTCGTTCTTCGGACCCGTTGTGACGTTCTTGACCGTGATGGGCGAGTTGGTCGTCTGGGTAGCTGGCGTCTGGCTCGTGGCGCGGCAAGATCACGCCATTACCGTCGGCACGTTGACACTGTTCCTGGCCTACATCGGCCGGTTCTACATTCGCTTGGAGTCGATGAGCCGGATGTTCGCCGCCACCCAGCGCGCCGCGGCCAGCGCCCAACGCGTGTTCGACATTCTCGATCGCGTGCCAAGCGTCCCCGAGCCGATCGCTCCTATTCACTTGCCGCAACTGGCCGGCAACATCGAGCTGCGCAATGTCAGCTTCCACTACGGCGCACGGCCGATCGTGCAAAATGTGAACCTGGCCATTCGCCCCGGCGAGATGATCGGACTGGTCGGTTCGAGCGGCGCCGGCAAGAGCACACTGGTGAACCTGGTCTGCCGGTTCTACGACGTCAGCGGCGGCTCGATTCGCGTTGACGGCATCGATATTCGTTCGCTGCCGGTGGCCGAGTACCGCCAGCACATCGGCCTGGTCCTGCAAGAGCCCTTCTTGTTTTATGGCACCGTGGCCGAGAACATCGCCTATGGGCGACCCGAGGCGACGCCGGCCGAGATCATGGCTGCCGCCAAGGCCGCCCGGGCCCACGAATTCATTTTGCGGTTGCCGGATGGATATGATTCGCTGGTCGGCGAGCGCGGACAGTCGCTGTCGGGGGGCGAGCGGCAGCGGATTTCGATCGCCCGCGCGCTGTTGATTGATCCCAAGATTCTGATCCTCGACGAGGCCACCAGCGCGGTCGACACCGAAACCGAACGCGAGATTCAAGAAGCGCTCGATAACCTGGTCCGCGGGCGAACGACCATTGCCATTGCGCATCGACTGAGTACATTGCGCAAGGCAGACCGGCTGGTGGTGATGGAGCGCGGGCAGATCGTCGAAGTCGGCCCGCATCGGACGCTGCTGGAAAAGCCAGGAACCTATGCCCGACTGCACCGCGCCCAGCAAGAGTTGGCCGGCGCGATCGCCTGATTGCCGTAACCCTTCTCCCCCCGGGAGAAGGTGGTGAGCGCAGCGAACCGGATGAGGGTCAGCTGCGCCGATGGGTTGACTATGAAGATGGAAACGGAACCCTCATCCGGCCTATCGGCCACCTTCTCCCGGAGGGAGAAGGGTCGATGCGTCGCCTGGCGAGATTGAGTCTTGAGTCGATAGGTGAACGAGCTATGCCTGACGAATTGAACAGCATCACGACGCGGCCAGAAATGCGGACGTTCGGCTTGCAGCACGACGCCTGGGGCCGGCTGGTGTTGATCGACGCCGAGGGACAACGCTACGTGGGCGTGGAACCGGTTCGCTGCTTTCCGATTTCCGAGGCCGATCGCTGGATTTCGATCGTCGACGCCGAAGGACGCGAGTTGGTTTGCGTCGACCGATTGGACGATCTGCCAGCCGCCACGCGCAAGACGTTGACCGAAGAACTGTCGCGCCGTGAGTTCGTGCCGGTCATCCAGCGGATCAATAGCGTCTCAATCGGCACCGATCCGGCGCAATGGAGCGTGGTGACCGATCGCGGCCCGACGCTGTTTATGCTGAAGAGCGAAGAGGACATCCGCCGGCTCAGCCCGACCCGCGTGCTGGTGATCGACGACCACGGCATTCGCTACTCGATCCCCGACATCAAAGCGCTCGACACCGCCAGCCGCAAGTTGCTGGAACGGTATCTCTGAGAAGTTGCAAGCGGCTAGTTGCTGGTTGCTAGTGAAATGCGCTTTGGCCGCCACATTGATGTGGCGATTCCGTCAGTTGTCAGTGGTCCGTTGTCAGTTGCTAACAACGATGCGAATGCTGCCTTCAATTAAGCATTCCCTCATTCAGCCAGTTCGGCTTTAAGCCACGCATAGATCGTTCCGCCGATCTGCTGGTAGCCGGCCACGTTCGGATGCACGCCATTGTCGACCGGGTAACCCGCGACCGGGTCCAGGTTCAACTCGGTTGGCACGATATAGAGTCCTTCCCGCTCGCGGCCGGCGAACTCTGTCAACTGCCGCTCGACGACGCGGTGCTGAATCCGCTTCCAACCCCAGCGGTGATACTTCCCTTTATAGTTCGCGTCAAAACCTGACTCGCGGGCGTTCGGCGGCGTGGTCAGGCAAAGACCGATCTTCGCCTTGGGCGCCGCCTCGCGCAAGCTGGCCAACAGTTCCTTGGCGGACGCGAACATCGAGTCGATCTTGGCGTCGATGTTCGCTGGATCATCCGGCTTGGCGCCGAAGCAGTCGTTGATGCCCAGCAACACGGTAATGAAATCGGGCTGTTTCCCGGCGCACGAATCGCGTACGTAGCGCGGCACGTCGAGCTGGGCCTTGCCATCGACGGCGAACACAAAGGGACTGCTGCGCACCTTGTCGTTCGTGTCAGTCGCCGGCTTCAAGAACGTCGCGAACCGCTGCCAAGTCCAACCGCCGTACCCTTCGTGCGCCACGCCGGCCGTGGCATTCGCCGGCTTGTGCGTGCCGAGCATCGTCCATTGAGGATTGCCAGGCTGCGACAACAGCCGAGCGATCTCGTTGGGATAGTGCGTGGCATGCGTCAGGCTATCGCCGACGATCAGCAGATTGATCGCCCGACCGGTGCCGGCATCTGCCGGCACCACGCGCAGCGAAGTCGTGGCCGTGGCCAGTGTGCGACCTGACTGGCTGACGCTGAGTGTGATCGTTTGCTTGCCGACTTGTGCCGCCGCTGGCGTGACAATCCAACGATTCGATTCATTCGCGCCCAAGCGCGCGTCAACGCGGAACTCAAACGTCTCGGGCTTCTCGGTCAGCACCACATTGTCGAAGTAGATGCTCATCGGCTGGCCGACCACGGCATACACGGCCGGCGGCAGCGTGAGCCGCAACGATTCGGCCGTTGCCTCGGCCGCGACGATCGGCCGGCAAACGAGCAAGGTGCAAACGAGTGCAAGATCGCGCCACAGAGATTTCGCAGTCCATGTTTTGGCAATCATCGTGAGGTCCGGTTGGCAGAAGACAGGGGCGGGAATCGTTCGCAGCAGGCGTACCCAAGACCTTGTCACGGCACGAAAGCCACGACTGGCCAACAGGCTCGACCGCCTTTATCTAGCAACCAGGAACCAGCAACCAGCAACTTCTCCGCAGAATTTCATTGACGCCGCCAAATTGTATACAGTATACGTATAACCCCGCCCCAGGAGTCCCGCCATGATCGAGCCCACCCCCCTCTCCGCCCAGGTCCATCGCCAGTTGCTCGCCGAGATTGTCGGCGGCAAGCGCACCTCGGGCACAGTCCTGCGCGAAACAACCTTGGCCGCCGAGTTGAATGTCAGTCGCACACCCGTTCGCGAAGCCTTGCGTCAACTAATGGCCGACGGCCTCGTCGAGTTGCAAACGAACCACAGCGCCATCGTTCGTTCGCTCAACGCCACGCAGCTCACCCACGTCTGTCAGGTGCGCGAGGCCCTGGAAGGAATGGCCACCGAGCTGGCGTGCCGTCGCATGACCGACGACGATTTCGCCATGCTCGACGACATGGCCGCGGCCTGTCGCGAGCGCAAGACCGAAGCGGCGTATCACCGCTTTGACCGCGAGCTGCACCGCACCATCGCCGAGCGGACGGACAACCCGTTGTTGGCGCGCGACATCGGGCGCTATCACGACCTGGTGCAGTTGATGCGCGAAAAAATCGGCGACTTGGGGAACGCCTTGCTCAACGCCTTTGAGGAACATCTTCAGATCCTCCAGGCGATCCGCGCCGGCGACGCCGCAGCAGCGCGCCAAGCGATGGTCGATCACATCCGCCTCAGTTGTCAGGCCCAGATTCGCCATCTGACCGAGGCCAAGCAGGCGCCGGCCACGCCCAAGCGCGCCGCACGGAAAGTGAGCGCCTAGATGCGTAGCCCAACGCTCGCCAAGTTTGACTTGCCCCGAGTCGCCATTACGGCGGCCGTTGTCGTTTTCGTATCGCTGGCGGTAAGCAGCGTCGCGCACGCCGCGTCGGTTGACTTTCAAAAGCAGATCGCCCCGCTACTGACCGAGCATTGCGTCGCCTGTCACAACCGCTCGCAGCTCAAAGGGGGCCTCGACCTATCGACCGGGGCGACGGTGCTCAAGGGGGGCCAAAGCGGGGCGGCCCTGGTCCCCGGCAAGCCGCGCGAGAGTTACTTGCTCGACATGGTGTCGTCCACCGACGGCGCGCGGCCCCAAATGCCGGCAAAAGGGGCACCGCTGACGACGGCTCAAGTGGCCCTAATCGAGCAGTGGATCGTCGAAGGCGCCGCGTGGCCCGAGGGGCTGATGCTGCGCGAGCCGGCCAAGGCCGATCGGAACTGGTGGTCGCTACAGCCGCTGGCGATTGTCGAACCGCCAGCGAATCAGGGAGCGCCGGCCGGCTGGAACGACTCGCCCATCGATCGTTTCATCTTCGCCAAGCTTGCCACGCAGAACCTCACCCCCAATCCACCGGCCGAGCGCCGTGCGCTGATTCGCCGCGTGACGTACGACGTGCTCGGCTTGCCCCCAACCCCCGAGGAAGTCGACGCGTTCGACAACGACAAGCGGCCTGACGCATACGAACGGCTGATCGATCGGTTGTTGGCGTCGCCCCACTATGGCGAGCAATGGGGGCGGCACTGGCTCGACGTGGTTCGCTTTGGCGAGAGCATCGGCTTCGAGCGAAATCTGATCACCGACAACGCCTGGCCATTCCGCGACTACGTCATTAAGTCGTTCAACGATGACAAGCCATTCGATCGGTTGATTCTTGAACACCTGGCCGGCGACGTGATTGGCAAGGACCAGCCTGCGGTCGAAGTTGGCACGACGTTCCTGGTGGCCGGCGCGTACGACAATGTCGGCAATAGCGATCCGATCCAGGCGGCACAGATTCGCGCCAACACACTCGACGACATCGTTCGCGCGACGGGCGAGGCGTTTCTGGGGCTGACGATTGGTTGTGCCCGTTGCCACGATCACAAGTTCGATCCGATTCGCCAGGAAGATTACTACTCGATGTACGCCACATTCGCCGGCGTGAAGCACGGCGAGCGATCCGTCGCCACGGCCGAGGCCCGCCAGGCCCGCGACTCACAGGTCAAACCGCTCGAAGCGGAACGTCAACGTGTGGCGGCGGCGAAAGAAGCCTTGGAAAAGTCTCTGCTCGATCGGGCCAAGGCACACCTGGCCGATTATGAAAAGCAATGGACTCGTCCCGCGCCGGTTTACTCGCTGATCGAGGAGCCGGTCGCGCCGGTCGAAGCGCGCTACGTGCGACTGGTCGTCGATGAGGTCCAAGGAATCGCGCGCAATATGTCGCTCGCGTCGAGCTATGCGATCGACGAATTCGAGGTCTTCGACCTGTCCGAGCCCGCCGTCAACGTCGCGTTGGCCACGAACGGCGCTCAGGCCGAAGGAGAGTCGCGGAAGATCGAGGATTTTGCCGAGGCCTACAGTGCCAAGCTGGCGATTGACGGCAAGTATCAGTCCCCCTTCACAGCCATCAAGCCCGAACTGACGATCACGTTGGCCCAGCCGACCAAGATCAATCGCGTCGTCTTTTCAAGCAATCGGAACGGCGACTACTCACGGCCTTTCCCCATCGAATATCGCATTGAAGTCTCGCTCGACAAGCACGAATGGACCGAGGTGGCCAGTTCGCGCGATCGCCGCCCGGTGAAGGCCGCCTACGATCGTCGGCTGATCAAGCTCGAAGCCAGCGACGCCGAGCAAGCGCAACTTGCCGCGCTCACGCGCGACTTGCAAGCGGCCGATGCCGCGCTGGCCAAGATCGCGCCCCTGCCCAGTTGGTGGGCCGGCATCTTCAGCGAAGCCAAGGGGCCGTTCCAGGTCTTCCTGGGTGGCGATCCCCAGAAGCCGGGCCCGGCGACGCCGATCGGACACCTGCAATCGATCTCAGCCAACGGCCCGACGTACCGCGTCGACGATGCCAGCCCCGAAAGCGTGCGCCGGCTGGCCCTGGCCGAGTGGCTGGGAGACAAGCGCAATCCGCTCACGCCGCGCGTCCTTGCCAATCGCGTCTGGCAGTACCACTTTGGTACCGGCATCGTCGACTCGGCCAGCGATTTTGGCTACCTGGGTTCGCGGCCGACGCATCCTGAATTGCTCGACTGGCTTGCCGGGCGATTGCTCGCGCATGGTTGGCGGATGAAGCCGTTGCATCGCGAGATTCTCCTTTCGCAGACCTACCGCCAATCGAGCGCGTGGCGCGAAGCGGCGGCCCGCGTCGACGCCTCGTCGCGCAGCCTGTGGCGCTATCCGCCCCGGCGAATGGCGGCGGAGGAGCTGCGCGACACTTTCCTGACCGTCGCGGGCAAGCTCGACACGAAACCCGGCGGCCCGGGCTTTCGTCTGTATCGCTACCTGATCGACAACGTCGCCACCTACGTCCCCCTCGACGCGCCGGGGCCCGAGACCTATCGCCGCGCGGTGTATCACCAGAACGCCCGGGCGTCGCGGGTCGATTTGCTGTCCGATTACGATTGCCCCGACGGCGCCTTGGCCACTCCGGTTCGCGCGAACACCACGTCGCCGTTGCAAGCCCTGACGATGTTGAACCATCGGTTCACGCTCGACATGGCCGGCGCGCTGGCCGCACGCCTGGAACGCGACACCGGCAGCGATGACCCCGCGGCCCAGGTCGACCGGGCTTGGCTGTTGGCATTCGCGCGACATCCGGCCAACGACGAGCTGCAAGCCTCGGTGGCGATGATCCGCCAGCGCGGGCTAGCGGCGTTTTGTCGCGCGCTGTTGAACACCAACGAACTGATCTACCTCGATTGACGAGCCGACGACCATGCAACCAATCAATCCATCCGCGCCGTCTACCGCCCGACTCTCGGAGTTCGATCGCCGCACGTTGCTGGCGCAACTGGGCCGCGGACTGCTGGGCGTGGTGGCGGTCGACCTGCTCAGCCGCGACTTGTTCGGTGCGGTGAACGACCCGGCCGGTGGCGCGTGGAAACCCGGTCAAACGCACTTCCCGGCCAAGGCCAAGAAGGTGTTGCAAATCTTCTGCCCCGGCGCGGCTTCGCACGTGGACCTGTGGGACTACAAGCCCGAGTTGGTCAAGCGTCACGGCCAGCCACTGGCGGGCGAAGAGGGCTCGATGAGCTTCCAGGGAAAGAACGGCAACCTGATGCAAAGCCCGTGGGCGTTCGGGCCCCACGGCCAGTCGGGCAAGATGATTTCGAGCATGCTCCCCACGATGGGTCAGCACGTCGACGACATCGCCTTCATCCACTCGATGACTTCGCGGACCAACACGCACGGGCCGGGCTGCGTGTACATGAACACGGGCTCCGTGCGCGAAGGTTTTCCCAGCGCCGGCGCGTGGGTCAGTCATGCCCTCGGCTCGCTGAACGACAACTTGCCGACGTACGTGGCCATTCCCGACATTCGCGGCGAGCCGCCGAATGGCAAGGCGAATTGGAGCAACGGATTCCTGGCCGCGCAACATCAGGCTGTGACGCTGAGCGCGCAGCAGCCGATTCGCAATCTGACCACGCCGGCCGACATCGACACCGCGCAAGAGCGCGAAACTCGCGAGCTGCTGGCCCAACTCAATCGCCGCCACCAAGCCGGGCATCCTGGCAACTCGGAGCTGACGGCGCGGATGGCGGCCTATGAACTGGCCGCGCGGATGCAATTGGCCGCCCCCGAGGTGAGCCAGTTCGACGCCGAATCGGCCGCGGTTCACAAGCTGTACGGGACCGACGACACGAACCCCTTGAAGGCGGCTTACGCCCGTAACTGTTTGCTGGCGCGACGGCTGCTCGAGCGCGGCGTGCGCTATGTCAGCTTGTACTGCGCGTCGCGGGCCTCGGGGGCCGATGGGCTGTTGAACTGGGACGCCCATAAGACGCTCAAGGCCGACTACGAGCGGCACCTCCCGATCTTCGATCAACCGACGGCGGCGCTATTGACCGATATGAAACAACGTGGCCTGCTCGACGACACGCTGGTGCTGTGGACGACCGAGTTCGGGCGGATGCCGACGCACCAGCAAGGGGCCTTGGGACGCGATCATAATCCCGACGCGTTCACCACGTGGATGATGGGGGCCGGGATCAAGGGTGGCGTCAGCTACGGCGCGACCGACGAGTTCGGCCGCCGCTCGGTCGAGGACGTGGCGACCGTCTATGATTTCTACGCCACGGTGCTGCACCTGCTGGGCTTCGATCACGAGCGGCTGACGGTCTATCACAACGGCAGCAACCGCCGCCTGACCGACGTGCATGGGCATGTGATTCAAGAGATTCTGGCGTAGCTCAGACTAATAGAGGAGAATCTGTCACCCTGACAAGTCCGCCGCAAGCTCCTGGCGAATCTGTGAGAAGGAGACGTCGCATTGCAACGAGAGCGATGACAACACCCGCTGAGCATTTATATGACAAAACCGTTTTTGGGATTCAATGCAAGGGGCGCGAACCAAGTGCTGCTGACCCTGACCTAACTCATGAAGCAAACGTCGCAAGCAATCGCCGCTCAGACATTCGTGATAAATATGGGAACGGAAAAACCTCCACAGTCACAATCCGCACCAAGCGAAGGCGTAGCTGAAACCGACGTCAAGGCGTTGCAGTCTGACTCGCCGGCGAATCCATTTGCTAACTGGCCCGGCTGGGGCGGCGATCCTTTGAGTAAGTCGATTATCGACGCTCATCACAATACGATTGCCACCTTCGCCAACATGCGGCCCCAGTACGACAAGCTCTTGACGATCGACGGGCTCTTCCGGCGCGCAATTGGGCACCTCGACCAGCATCCTGAAATCATCGCAGCCTTGCTCTTGCACCGTGCACACGCATCATTTGTCGGTGCCGTACGTCTTGTCCTGAGTGGCCAACTTCCGGAATCTTACATGGTCATGCGAGGCTGCTTAGAGAATGCACTATATGCGGCATTCATGGCGGGCAACGAGCCTCGGCAATTGACGTGGCTGTCACGAGGCGACGACAGCGAGAGCTTAAAACGGGTGCGCCGGGACTTCGCCAATGTAAAAGTCTTGGAGTACCTTGGGGCAGTCGCGCCCGAGGCACATCGTGTGGCAAGTGAGCTTTACGATCGAACGATCGACCTTGGCGCCCATCCAAACGAAAAGGCCCTCTGGCAACAGGCCAAATTCGACGCCAACGGCTCAAAGGTAAATGTTGATGTTGATTTCTTTGCGTGCGGGGGAATTCCCCACCGAGTCTGTTTGAAGACTGCCGCTCAGTCAGGCGTTTGTAGTCTGGATGTGTTCGCCCTGGTGTTTGGCACGCGATTCAAGATTCTTGGCATAGATACAGAATTGGATCAGGCACGGGCCGGACTCTAGCCCTGGCTGAGTCACGATGATGCAACATTCTCCTGCCACATCTGACGAACAAGTCCAGCCAAGACAGTAAAGCTAGGGCAGGTCAAATCTCACAATGGAGCACACGCATCAGCTTACCTGGTGACGGCGAACATGGGCCATCGCCTCGTCGACCGCGGCGTCGATTTCGTCGTCAGTGGCGCCTATGCGGTTCGCGTGAGCTTGGGCAGAAGCGATGATTTCTCGCAAGCCCGCCGCCGCGGAGGCGCGTTGCCCTTCGTCGGACGCGGCGGACGAATCGAGCACCATGATGAACACCCGCTGATTCGGCGTCAGTTCCTTGCCGAGCAAGTCTTCGAGCGACCGCCGGTTGGCTTCGGGGATTTCGGCCACATTGCGAGAGAGCATGTTGTCCATAGCCCAATTATACCACGCCCCGCCAAGCACCGCCTAGCAGACCTCGTTTTCAAGCCGATTCCGACGTAACCACGGCCGGCGCTTCGGCTGGTAGCGGCGACTCGGGCAGGTCGACCGGCGCTGGCTGGCGGCGCTCGAGGATCGTGTAGCGAATCAGCAGGCCGACTAGGATCAATGCCGCGCCGATGATCGTCCACCAGGCCGGCGCTTCGCCCCAGACCAGGTAGACCCAGACGGGCATCAGCACCGGCTCGATCAATCCGATGGCCACCGCTTCCTGGCTGCTGATCGAGCGCAGCCCGCGGGCCAGGCAGACATACGGCGCCGCCATCTGAAACGCTCCGAACACCGCGAGCGCCCCCAATTGCTGCCACGAGGGCCAAACCTGCAGCCAGACGAGCCAGGGCAGGAACACCAGCGCCGCCGTGGCGTTGCAGACCAGGATGATCCACGGCCCGTTCTCGTCGCGCAGGGCGCTCATGCTGAGTACGACCACCGCGAAGCAGACGCCCGACGTGACGCCAAGCGCCACGCCCGACCAGGCGGCCCCTTGCAACTCGCACCAGAGAATCGCCCCCACCCCCACCGCGGCGCACGCCACCGGGACCAGGTCGCGACGGTTCACCGGACGGTGGAACAGGAACACCGAAATCAGCAGCACCCAGAACGGGCTGGTGCTTTGCAGCCAGATGGCGTTGGCCGCCGTGGTCAACACCACCGACGACAAATAGGTGGCGTTCATGCCGGTGAAGCCGATGACCAGCGGCACCAGCTCGCGCCGCCAGCGCGGCCGCCGCACCAACGGCAACAGCGAGACGGCGACAAACAGCGCCCGCCAAAAGGCCAGCAGCACGCCCCGATGTTCGGGCGGCCAGTCCTCGAACAACGGACTTTTGGCGAACAGCCCGCACGAGCTCCACAACAGAGCCGCCACGGCAATCCAGATTCGCCCTTCGCGCACCGACTGAGTCACGCCTGGTAGTCCTAACAATGCTGGCGATCTCGCCGCCTAGGAAAGCGCGGCAATTTGGTTTTCAACGCGGTTCGCGGGATGGCTGGCCACAACGCGGCTCCCGTCATCGACCTGTGTCGCGCTGGAGAACAGTAGCCCTGGGGGAGATTCGACATTCCTCATGCTGGCTTGGTCACCACCCTGAGTTCTTCGTGGTTAATCTGCTTGCCGCGGCGTCAATGGCTTGGCCGGCGATGACCAGCCAGCGGGACGTTCCCCACGGCCAGGTCGGTCCATGTCGCCGATCTCGCCGCGTATCCGTTCGGCGAGTTGCGACAGTCGCACGACCACGTCGGGATGCTCTTTCGAGGCTTCGCGCGTCTCGCCGACATCGTCGCGCACGTTGTACAGCTCGGCGTTGGCCCGCGCTGTCTTGCGCCCCGCCGTGACGTACTTATTGTCAAGCGGCAGGTAAAGTTTCCACGGCCCGGAACGGACGGCCTGCAATTGCTCAAGCCGGTAATAGCCAAATCCTTCGGCATCCCACGGAGATTGAGCGCCCGGTTGTCCCAAGAGCAGGTCACGAATGTCGTGGCCGTCGATCGGTCGGGAAGGCGGCGGCGCGTCGGCCAGCTTGGCGAAGGTGGGAAGCAAATCCATCGTGCTACAAAGCTCGTCGCACACCCGGCCCGCGGGAATGTGATCGGGCCACGAAGCCAGGCACGGCACGCGCATCGCGCCTTCGGACGTGTCGTAGCCCCAGCCGCGATAGGGAGCGCAGCTTCCTTGTCGCGGATGACGCTCGACGGCGCCATTGTCGGACGTGACCAGGACCAGCGTGCGGCGCGTCAGGTCAAGCCGATCGAGCGTGGACATCAATTCGCCGATGGACCAATCGAGCTCCTCGACGGCATCGCCATATTCGCCATTGCGGCTGTGTCCGCGAAAGGCGCTGCTCGAAAACGGATGAGCCGTCGAGCCGGGCATCGTCTGGGGCAAATAGACAAAGAACGGTCGCTGCCGGTTTTGCTCGATAAAGGCGATCGCCGCTTCCGTGCAGCGCTTCACCAGCGTGTTTCGCTCGACCGGCGCTTCGATGACTTGTTCGCCGCGCATCAACGGCAGCTCGGGCCAGACGTCAGGCCGATGGTCGCGCGTCATGTCATCGCTGTAGGGGATGCCAAAGAAAGTCTCGAATCCCTGTCGGGTAGGTAGCAACGACGGCTGATCTCCCAGGTGCCATTTGCCGAACATTCCCGTCGCGTAACCGGCGGTGCCAAGCGTCTCGGCAATGGTGACCTCGTCGGGGTTCAAGCCCTTGGGCTCGACCGGTCTCAGCACCGCGCCGTTCTCGCTGTTGACGTGCAGGTTGACGCGGCGCGGGTAGCAACCGGTCATCAGGGCGGCGCGGCTGGGAGTGCAGACGCCGCTGGCCACGTAGAAGCTCGTGAAGCGAGTGCCCGTCGCCGCCAGCCGATCGATGTGAGGCGTGCGATGGAGCGTCGAGCCAGTGCAGCCAAAATCGCCATTCCCCAAATTGTCGATAAAGACCAGCACGAAGTTCGGACGCACCGGCTCAGCGACGGCGGCCAGCGCCGCACTGGCCACGGAGAAGTTCAGGGCCAAGACAAAGACAGCCCATCGAGTTTTCATTTCGGCTAACCTCGCGTGTAACGGTCGAGAAGGTCTTGATTCAGCGTGATGCCCAGACCCGGCCCAGTCGGAATCGGCAGCATGCCATCGGCGTCGAGTTGGAACTTGGGCAGGATGATGTCCTCGATGTACGGCACACCGGTCTGGAACTCGACCCAGCGGGCGACGGGCATGGCGGCGCTGAGCGCCAAGTCGGCCGCCACGCCGACTCCGGTGTTCCAGCCATGTGGCACCAGCAACACGCCGTGATCGTACGCGGCCCAGGCCAGCCGCCGCCCT
Organism: Planctomycetota bacterium; assembly: GCA_018242585.1. Lineage (NCBI taxonomy): Bacteria > Pseudomonadati > Planctomycetota > Planctomycetota bacterium. The sequence continues at coordinate 137,009 of JAFEBQ010000015.1, read as the reverse complement.
TCGCTCAAGCCGCCGCACTTGGTCAGATCGGGCTGAATCACGTCGACGGCCCGCTGGTCGATGAACGGCTGGAAGCTTTGCCGTCGGGTCAACACCTCGCCCGTCGCCACCAGCACCGGCGATGACTGACGCAGCTCCTTGAACCCCTCCACGTCGTCGGGTTTCAAGGCTTCCTCGAACCAGGTGATCTGGTAATCGCCCAGCATCTTGGCCGTTTCACGCGCCCAACAAACGCCGTGGGGCCAGAATTGCTCGCTACCCCCCGCGTCAACCATCAGCTCGACATCCTCGCCGACGGCTTCGCGCGCGGTCTTGATCAACAGCTCGTCATACTGGCGACTGACGCGGCCAAAGGGACGCCAGCCCATCTTGATGGCGCGAAAGCCGCGTGCGACTTGCTGTTGCAGCTTGTCGCGCAGCGTGGCCGGTTCGTCGAACAGCATCGACGCATAAGGTTTGATCCGGTCCCGGTAGTTGCCGCCCAACAGTCGCGACACCGGCTGGCCCAGCGCCTTGCCCATCAGATCCCAGAGGGCGATGTCGACGCCGCTGATGGCGTGCTCGACCGCGCCGCCGCGCCCTTGCCAAAAGGTGCTTTGCCGGAGCTTCTCGCTAACCCGCTCGGCTTCGACACCGGTTTCGCCAATCAACAGCGGCCGCAGCAGCGACAAGCCCGCCTCGACCAGTTGCTGGCTGGTGAAGCAGCTTCCCAGGCCGACCAGCCCGCTGTCGGTCGCGACTTCGACCAGCGTATTCATGTCCAGGTGCGGATCGGTCCCGCCCGGCCAGCCGGTGTCTTGGGTCGCGCCGCGGAGCGGAATCGTACGAACTTCGGTGATCTTCATGGTGGTGCGTGCCTCATTAGCCCCCGGTCAATGACCGGGGGCACTGCGGTTCAATTTGGCAGAGCGATGCAATTCTCAAAGACCCTCATCCGGCCTTCGGCCACCTTCTCCCGGAGGGAGAAGGGTTGCGGTGCGCGACGTGACGGTTGATGCATCATTGGCTTGCTGAGCTTTCAACGCCTCGCCGGCGGAGCGTCCAGCCGGCGGCGGCCCACAGCAGCGCCGCCACGGCGCACGCGCCGGCAAAGGTGACCAGACTCTGATAATAGCCGTCAAGCGTCGCGGTGTGGAGCGCATCGGCCGGCAAGGCGGTGACCGCGACGCCAAGTCCCGTGGCCTGCTGCGACAAAGCGCGTTCGACGATCGTGCCGGTCAGCCAGCCGGCCATGGCCGCGCCGCCGGTGCCGACGGTGTTCATGGTGGCCGCGGTGACGGCCGCGTGGTTGCCGCCGATGTCCTGGCACGTGGCCCAGGCCGAGGCCATGGTCATGTCGTTGGCAAAGGCCGACAAGCTGATGGCCGCGCAGAACACATGCACATTCGGTGCAAACATCGCCACTACCCAGCAGGCGGCGCAGAACGACTGGCCGACGATGCCGATCATGATTCGTACGCGGCGCGCGTTGCCGGTTCGCCGTGCCAGCCAATCGGCCAATTTGCCGCCGCAGAAGCAGCCGAGCGAGCCAACGAGCAGCGGCCCGCCCAGGTAAATCGCGCCGACCAGTTGATCGTCCCCCACGTCGAATCGCTGGCGCAGGAACAATGGTAAATACGTGATATGGAAGTACCAGCCGTAGTTGATGCAGAAGTACATCAGGCTCAACGGCCAGAGCGTGCGGTTGGCGAGCAGCTTGCGCCAAGGAAGCTCGTGCGAATCGTGATGCTCCGGCACGTGGGCCAACAGTTCGGGCGTGTCGCGCCAGCGGGCGTCGCCGCGCGGCGTGTCACGAAACTTAAGGCCAAAGCCCACGCACCAGACGAGCCCTAGCACTCCAAACCCCAGGAACGCCCCACGCCAATTCAAAAGCGCCGGCGTCCAAGCAGTGCCCGTCACCAGGGCCGCCCAGATCAGTGGCGTCAGTCCTCCCATCAACCGGCCCGACATCCAGACATAGCCTTGGGCCGTCGCCCAACGCTCGGTGGGGAACCAGTTGTGAAGGGCCCGGGTGATGTTCGGATAGGCCCCTGCCTCGCCAGCCCCGAACAGAAAGCGCACGATGAACAATGTGTACAGCCCGCCGAGGGTGATCCCCGCCACCTGGTAACCGACCAGCCCGGTCGCGGCCGTGAACAACGACCACCAGGCGACAATGCGCAACAGCGCGCGGCGCGGGCCGATGGCGTCGCCCAGCCAGCCCGAGGGGATCTCGAACAGCGAATAGGCGATGGCGAACGCGGTGAACGCCCACTTCAGCTCGGCATCGTTGTCGAGCCCCAGGTCGGACTTCAGATGCTTGGCCGCGACACCGAAGCAGACCCGATCCAGGTAGGTCAACGCCGACAGCGCGCAGACCCAGAGCAACACGCGCTGTTGCGCGCCGTACAACGCGCGGGCGGCAGAGGAAGTTGTTTCTGAATGAGAGGACGCGATTGCCATGACTGTTCGTGTAGTGCGATCGAGGTGAGTTCAAACCCCAAACCGACGTGCCAGGTGGTACAAAGCGAGTCGATTGACATGCGACATTGGCCATTTCATTTCCGTGGCACAGTGCCTTCGGTGGCAAGTCCCCCGAACCTCACCACTTGATCTGGCTTTGCACTGGTAGCCGGTGCATGTCTTGGCGCTTTTCGATCGGCCAGGCGCGCAGCTCGTCGACCAGTTGGACCAGGCCATTGACGGCCGCTTCGAAGATGATCTTTCCTTTCTCGGCCGTCCCCTTGGTGGCGTCGCCATGCACGCCCGTCTTGGTCCAGCGCCCCCAAAAGTCGTTGAACCGAACCGGGTAGTTCATCGTGCTGTCGCTGCTGACGAACTTGCCCATCCGATCGTTGTCTTCAACCGCCTTGTCCATCTGCACGCGCTCGGGGGCCAGGTGCAAATACAACGACGTTTCGAATTCGTCGGCATGCGCGATCACCGGCGACTCGCGAATCTTCAAAAACTCGTCGAGCAGAAAATGAAAATACGTCGTCGCGAAGCAGAGCGAGTTCGTCTCGAGCACCGTCCGACGGGCGATCAGGTCAATCAGCGGCGCGTTCGAGCCGTGGCCATTCACCAGCAGAATCTTTTGAAAGCCGTGGTAGGCGACGCTCTTGGTGATGTTCAGGCAGAAAGCGATGAACGTCTCGGGCTCGATGTGAATCGTGCCGGGGAAGTCGATATGGTGCAGGTTCAGCCCATAGGCGATCGGCGGCAGGACCAGCACGCGATCAGGCGCGCGGCGGCCGACTTCCAGACAGACCGACTCGGCCAGGAAGACATCGACATCAATCGGCAGATGATGCCCATGCTGCTCGGTCGATCCGGTGGGCAGGATAATCAGCTTTTGCGCCGCGATGGCGTCGTTCATCTCGGGCCAGGTCAGGCGGTTGTAGCGATACTCGTTGGCAGCGCCCATGCGTCGTTTGCTTTCTATAGAAGAGTTAAGGTGCGATCAATTTCGTCGATCCGCCCGCGGCGCGCAAATCGGCCAGCTTCTGTCGCGCTTGCTGGAAGTATTCGACGGCGGCTTCCTGCTCGGCGAACTTCTTCTTGTTCTTGAATTCGGCGATTAAGTCATCGAGCCGCGCGACCAGCCAGTCGACATCCCCTTCGCGATACGGCGGCCGCCCGTCGACCGTGACATAGACCGGGTTCGTGTGCGCCTCGACATCGGGCTGGCCAGGTGGCGATTTTGTCCAACACTTGGCGGCGATCCACATCGGGTAGTCGACGTTGATTTCGCCGTCGTATTGAAAAATGTCGAGCGGCCGGTCGGAACGCGACATCGTAAATGACGGCTGCCCGTTGACGACAATCGCCATCTCCCGCGGCAGGCCAACTTCAGCGCTAATCTTGACTCGTACTTTCAGTGGTCGCTTGTCATTCGCCGAGCGTTCGATCACGTCGCCCGGCCGGTGGCCGTCGACTTCGAGTAAGAGCATCGGCCCGGTCGTGAAGAAGCTCCGCCCTTCGGCCAACCGTTGGCACCACTGGGCGAACGTCGGCCGCTCGGGCGAAAAGACATACGTCCGACAATCCCCCAGCGCCCGGCAGTAAGGATAGTCGCACGCCCCGAGCGCGGGGAACTGGTAACCGATGTTCAGCATGTGATACCAGCCTTCGAGCGCCACGCCCCGGTACTCGGCGAACTGCAGCAACTCGACGCCGTTGGTGTCGCGGCGGGCGAAGTCGGCGTAAATCTCCTTGGCATAACCGCCGTGCGCGTGAAAGGCGAACCCCTTCAGCTTCCGCGCTTCAGAGCCCAGCACCCCCAGCGGCGGCCAATAGTTCGGCTCGACCGAGGCCCCTTCCAGCACCAACCGATCGTGCAGGAACAACAGGATGTGCCCGTAGGTGCCGCCGACGATTTCCTGGCCGGCGGCGATCGAGTAGTTGCCGCGCGATTTGATCGCTTCGAGGCCGAACGCCCGTTGCTGGTGGAGGTTTCGCTCCATCAGGCCGCTGTAATTCCGCCCATCCTGGTTGTTGGCCAACAGCACGCCGTATTGCATGTCCTCGGCCATCATCAGGTCGAGCGCCCGAGCTTCCTCGGCGTCGTTACGCCGATCCAGGTGAATATGCACGTCCCCCGAGTAATAGCCCAGGTCAGTCATCGTGATGCCGCGCTCGAGCGTGAGCCGCACCGACTCGGTCGCGCCCTGTTTGACGTCGAGTTCTTGGACCAACGGGCGATATTCATAGCCGCGCCAGACTTCGACGCGCGTCGCGCCGGTCGGCACGCGGACTTCGCTCTCGCCGGCGGTGTAGAAGAACCAGCCGTAGTAACGAAACGGCCCTTTGCCGGCCCGATTGCCCAATCGGTGCAGGCTGTAGGGCGCGAGCGTGTTCTCGGCCGGCTCGTAGTAATTACCATCGCTGCCCACCACGTTCACGCGGCAGAACGTCGGCTCGCCGGTGGCGCGATCGACGATCCGCAACTTCACCAGCCCGGTGTCCGATCCATCGGCCACCAGCGGCTTGCCGGCTTGTTGAAACCCTGGCGGAGTGTGAATGGCGTCTTCGGCCTGCTGATCGACCAGCTTTGCCGCTTCGGCCGGCGGATGGGCGTACACGCAGTCAATGCCCAGGCCGAGTAGCACGATGCCAATGACAAAGCGAGCGGACATGCGACGATCCGATTCAAGCGCGCGAGTTCCAGTCAGATTAACGGCGCTAGAATAAGGCATCGGAATCCGTCGATGCAAATAGATTCGCCTTTTCATTCAACTCCTTCTTCTTTGCGTCCTTTGCGTCTTTGCGGTTCAAAATAAAAAAGCCCAGGAGGTGAACTCCTGGGCTTGGAAAACGATCTGTCGTTTCTTCACTAGGAACTAGGAACCAGCAACTAGCAACTTCTAAGACCCCTTCTTCCGATTCTCGCGGCGGCGGTCGGCCTCGGCCAAAATCGACTTGCGCAGGCGAATTTTGTCGGGCGTGACTTCCACCAATTCGTCGTCTTCGATGTATTCGAGCGCCATTTCCAGCGACATTTGCCGCGGCGGCTTCAAGATGATGTTCTCATCGCTCCCCGAGGCGCGCATGTTCGTCAGCTTCTTCTCGCGGCACGGATTCACGGGCATGTCTTCCTGCCGCGCGTTTTCGCCAACGATCATCCCTTCGTAAATCTCGTCACCCGGCGCGACGAACAAGTCGGATCGTTCTTGCAAGCCGTACAGGCCAAACCCCACCGCCTTGCCCGACACCATCGAGATCAGCACACCGTTCAAGCGGCCGGCGATATCCCCTTCGATCGCTTGGTACGATTCGAACCGGTGGTGGATCACCGCGGTCCCTTGCGTGGCGTTGAGCATCCGCGTCCTAAGGCCGATCAGCCCGCGAGCCGGAATCGTGAACCGCAACGTGCAGTATTGCCCGCGGGTGTGCATTTCAAGCATCCGCCCGTAGCGCGAGCCGACCAGTTCCATGACCGGTCCCATCCGCTCGGGCGGAACTTCAACGACCAGCGACTCGAACGGCTCTTCGGTCACGCCGTTGTTGTCGCGCGTGATCACGCGCGGCTTGCCGACCGACAACTCGTAGCCTTCACGGCGCATCGTCTCGATCAGCACCGACAGGTGCAACAGCCCGCGGCCTGCCACGGCAAAGGCGTCGGTTCCGTCGATCGGCCGGACGCGCATGGCGACGTTGCGTTCGAGTTCCTTCATCAACCGCTCGCGCAGATTGCGCGTGGTGACGTATTTGCCCGAGCGGCCGGCGAACGGCGAGGTGTTGATGCTGAACCGCATTTCCAGCGTCGGCTGATCGACGGTCAATCGCGGCAAGGCCCGCGGGTTCTCGATGTCGGTGACCGTGTCGCCGATTTCGATTTTTTCCAGGCCCACCAGCGCTACCACGTCGCCAGCGGTCGCCTCGTCGACTTCGACCTTGCCGAGCTTTTCGAAGACGTTGACGTTGATGACCCGTGCCGGGGCGATCTTGCCGTCGGCCTGGGTCAGGCCAACACGCTGCCCCTTCTTGACCGAGCCGGCGTAGATGCGGCCGATGGCAATGCGGCCGACGTAGTCGCTCCAATCGAGCGTGGTGACCAACATTTGCAGCGGCGATTCCGCGTCGACGACTGGCCCAGGGATGTGTTCCAGCACCATGTCCAGCAGCGGCTTGATCGAGTCGGTCGGCACGTTGAAGTCGTGCGTGGCGTAGCCGTCGCGACCACAGGCGTAGATGTATGGAAAATCGGCCAACTCGTCGTCGGCCCCCAGCTCCATGAACAGCTCGAAGACTTCGTTCAGGACTTCGGTGGGGCGGGCGTCCGAGCGGTCGATCTTGTTGATGACCACGATCGGCTTCAGCCCGAACTCGATCGCCTTGGAAAGCACGAAGCGAGTTTGCGGCATCGGCCCTTCGGCGGCGTCGACCAGCACCAAGGCGCCGTCGGCCATTCGCAACACGCGCTCGACCTCGCCGCCAAAGTCGGCGTGGCCCGGCGTGTCGATCAAGTTAATCTTGATCCCGGCGTAGTGCATGGCGCAGTTCTTGGCCAGGATCGTGATGCCACGTTCCCGTTCCAGATCGTTCGAGTCCAGCACGCAGGTCTCGGCCAGTTCGCTGGCGCGGAACTCGCCGCTGGCCTTCAGCAAGCAGTCGACCAGGGTCGTCTTGCCGTGGTCGACGTGNNGTGCGCGATGATGGCCAGGTTGCGGATATCCTGGCGACGAGTGACGGTGCTTTCGGGCATGGCAGCTTCGGCGGTTGACATTCGATTCGTGTTCCGGGACAGGTCAATAGTTTGAGCGGGGCAATTCGGATCGGCAGTGCGCATCAGACAGAGAGACGTGCCACCAGCGCGCCCGGACATATCACGTCCCGTGGCGCGAGGGGCCGCCCGCCTCGTCGGGCGAGCGATCATCGCGGCCTGGGCGGTCCCACGACCAGCGGCCCAAGCACCTGCGCAGCGAGCAAATCAATTATCCGTTTCAGGGGGCACTCGGACAACCCCAAAAACACCTTGCTACGATTAGCTTTGCGCTTAGCAGCCCCCGTTATACGGCCAAGGCGCGATGGCAAATGCGCTGCAATGAGTGAGATTGCGCGGTGCAAACGCGAAATCACGTTGACTTTGACCGGCGGTAGCGCGACATTAAGCGCGCTGTCACGCAGCCCCCTCCCTAAACAGACTTCCCACCCATCCACGCCAAGGAGATTTGCGCCATGTTGCTATTCGCACGCGGAACTTTGATCGCTGGACTGCTTGTTGCTCTGACCGGCGTGGCTCGCGCCGACGTCAAGGTGACCGTCTCGGACATGCACCTTTGCTGCGGCGCTTGCCTGAAAGGGGTCGAGAAGGCCATCGCCCCGGTCACCGGCGCTTCGGTTACCTGTGACAAGGACGCCGCCTCGTGTACCATCACCGCCGCCGACGACGCCACCGCCGGCAAAGCGGTTGCCGCCTTGGCCGCGGCTGGCTTTCACGGCACGATCGACAACGCCAAGCTCGCCATGACCGACGACAGCGGCGCTCCGTCGGGCAATGTCAAACGACTGCAAGTCTCGGGCATCCACAACTGCTGTGGCTCTTGCACCAAGGCCATCAAGGGAGCCGTCAAGGACGTGGCCGGCGTCAAGGAAGACAACTGCAAGGCGAAGGAAACTTCGTTTGTCGTCGAAGGCGATTTCTCGGCCTCGGCGCTGGTCAAGGCGCTGAACGAAGCCGGCTTCCATGTGAAGGTGTCGCAGTAAGGCACCTGCCAAACGCCATCGGCCTCTTTGCGCCAATCACTGGGCGTGAAGCAACCCTTCTCCCGCCGGGAGAAGGTGGCCGACAGGCCGGATGAGGGTCAGCGAACAATTGGAACGCCGCGCGAGCCTGATACGGAACCCTCATCCGTCGGCTAACGCCGCCACCTTCTCCCGAAGGGAGAAGGGTTCATATCAACCCGTTCGAGGGTTCCTTGCGTTCCGCGTCGCTACTCCGCCTTCTTATCTGGGCGGCGGGCTTCGGCGTTGATCGCCTTGCCGGCATTTTCGGTCCTGGCCGGCGGCTGCACCTTGTTGAACAAGAAGCCCATCACGAACCAGCCATTGTTTTCGGTCGAGCCGAAGACGCCGCTGGTGTCGAAGTATTTGCGCACCACGGCAAAGTCGGGCAGCTTCTCGCCGTTCAGCTTCGGCTTTCGCACTTCCCCTTCGGCGACCTCGCTGCTGAAGATCGCGTTCAGCGCCTCGGCAATTGGCAGGTCCGCCTCGGGCAGCTTGCCGATCCGGAACAACTCATAGGCCAAGTACAGCCGCTCGTCGTCCCGATTGAACATCTGGATGCAGCGCGGCGTCTTGTGAAACACGCCGCATTCGTTCAGAACCTTGGCGTAAGCCTGATCGTCGGCCAACGGCTTGGCGGCCTTTGGCGACTTGATGATCGCGACCAGTGAATCAACGTGCGTGGCGATGAACATCCAACCGTGGGCCACGGTCACCGCCTGGTGCGGCGGCTGAGCCGCGGCGGCCACCTGGTTCTGGCCGTCGACCTGTACCTGCACGGCCGGCACACCGTCTTCCTCGGGCATCATCTCGAAGATGCGGTGCGTCTTGCCGGCGACGATCACTTCGTGAATGCGAACTTCCTTGTCCCCTTGCATCGCCCTTTCGACGGCCGCAGCGAGCTTGGCTTCGTTCTTGGCTTCGACGGCGAACAACCGACGCTGGCTGTAGGGCCCAACAGGCAACTCCGTGTCGATCAAGAAAATACAGTGCTGACCGGTGTGAGCGACCAAGTCGTCGCGCAAATCAATTTGAGGACCGTTCGGATCCGTCTTGATGCTGTCGAGCACATCCTTCCAGACTCCTTCTTCACCGTCGCCGGCAAACTCATCGAACAAGGTGTCGAAGTGGTCGAAGGCGTTCAGCACGTCCCAGCTAAAGGCCGTGTAGCTGGCGATCTTGCTCGGCACCCATTTCGGCACCGGAAAGGCTTTAGCGTTCGGGAAGGTCAACACCTTCATGCCGCGCTCGAACGGCTGGGGGGCCAGGACGTAATTGCTATGAATCAGGCCATACGGCGCCGCGTCCAGCACCACTACGCCCGCCGCCGCCTTGAGCGCGGCGAACTCCCGCGAGAGCACCTTCGACAAGTCGCGGCCGCCCATCTTGCGGTTCATATTCCCTTGCAACGCCGACAAGGTGGCCAGCGGGTCAACGTACCAGCGCACGTCGGGCTTCAAGTCATTGCGATTCGCCTGCTTGCTGGTAGCCACATAGTCTTCGTTGGTGTTGAGGCCGTCCTTAGTCCGGTTCTTCCAACGCACCAGGATGTCTTCGACGACAGCCAGGTTGTCGGCAAAACCCAACAGCCCTTCGTGCAGGAAGTAGATCGCCGTGATTGTTTCCTTGCGCTCGCCCCTGGGGGGAATGGTGAACACGGTCAGCGTGACCTGGCCGGCTTTGCTTTCCTGGGTGGCGCGTTTGGCGCCGTCCTTGAGCATCCGAGTTTCGACCTTCTTAAGGGCGGCTTGCGCCTGAGGAACATTTTGCGCCACGTCGAACAGCACCACGCCGCCAACGACTTTACTTGGCAGTTCGACCAGCCCTGCCGAGACTTCACCGCTGGGCAAAGCTTCAAGGTCTTCGAGCGGCATTCCCAGCCGTTCGGCAACCGTTCCCTTGTCACCGTCCAGTTGCTTGCGCAAATCGGCGGTAAATGCTTCCATCTTCTCGTCTTGCAACAGCAGGCCGAGCGGCGTGCGATTGAACTTTTCGATCGCGTCGGGCCAGTTGGCTACCGAGACAAACGCCTTGGTCGTGGCCGGAAACAGTTGATCCCCCGGCGGAATCTCGGCCAAGGCCCCCTGGGCCAGGCCTACAACCAGCGCCACAGCGCAAACGGCGGCTGCCAACAGCGTTCGGAACATCGATTCGATCCTTCTCATGGTGCGATTCGGGACGGCGGACGATTGTCGTCGCCAATGCTACGGTTTGCGATCGTCGCACTGACCGTGCGATTACGCCGCAAATGCAATCTCGACATGCGCGCGCCAGACCGGCATGCTGTCCCCTTCTATACCGATGGAACCTTTTTGACGCTAGAGCTTTCCGCCGCGCGGCACGGGTCTGCTAGCACACCCTTTCGCATGGGGCGCGATTCCGGGATACTGGCGACTGACACAACAGCCTGTCAGGTTTTCCCAGCTTCACATTCTGCCATGCGCGACTTCCAGCACGAAGCTCTCTGTCACGATCCCGTGCATGGCTACATCCCGTTCACCACCGGCGGCGACGTGGCCGCGCGGGGCCCTGATTCCGCGCACCACGGTGCGATGGTCGAGGTGACCGAGCGGCAGTTGATCGACCATCCTTGGTTGCAACGCCTGCGTCAGATTCACCAGCTGCAAACCGCGTTCTGGGTTTTCCCTACGGCCGAGCACAGTCGGTTTCAGCACGTGCTCGGCGCCATGCATCTGGCCAGCCGCGCCGTGGCCACGTTGTACGATTCGCTGCGTGAAGTCTGTCCCGACGTTCCCAGCCAGGCCTACGTCGAAGCGCTGATGCGGATGGCGGCCCTGCTGCACGACGTAGGCCACGGCCCGTTCGGCCATTTTCTCGACGAGCACCTGCTCCGACATTACGACCTGACGCACGAGACATTGGGAAGCGAGATCATCCGTCGCGAGCTCGCGCCACTGCTCCGCGGCATTCGCCGCACGCCCAATGGCACGCTGGCTGCGGCTGAGACGCTCGACCCCGAGCAAATCTGCCAGCTCATCGTGCGTCCGACCGCCGGCGACGACTTGCCACGCTGGCTCCGATTCTTGCGCAGCCTATTCAGCGGGCTGTACACGGTCGACAACATGGACTTTGTCCTCCGCGACGCCTATATGTCGGGCTACGCGGCCCACGCCTTCGATCTCGACCGGTTGCTGCGCTACAGCTTCTTCAGCGCCTCGGGCCTGACGATTCATGCCCGAGGGCTACCGGCTTTGGTCCGCTTCCTGAGCGTGCGGGCCGAATTGTTTCGCGTCCTTTACTTTCACCGCACCGTGCGCTCGATCGATCTGACGTTGGCCGATCTGTTCGCCGACAGCCGCGAGTACTTGTTCGCCGGCAATCCGCGCGAACGGCTCGAAGAGTACCGCCGGTTCACCGATTACTCGTTGCTGGTCGACGTGGCCCGTTGGCCCTTGTCGAACGATCCGCGGCAACGCGAACTGGGAGATCGCTGGCAGGCATTGCTAAATCGGCAGTTGCGCTGGAAGCTGGCCGCTGAGCGCACCGTGTTTTTCGATCCGGCCCGGCCCGAGACGGGCAGCATCTTCAGCCGCCCCGACTTTTTCGAGCAAGCGCTGCGGGCCCAGTTACCGGCGGCGCTGCGTGAACTGCCGCTGCGCGTTGACGTGCCCCGCCACATGCACCGGCCCGGCACGCGCGGCCCCACGGCGGGCCAGAACTTTGTCTACGATCCGGCCCGCGATGAAGTGCGGCCCCTGGACGACAGCGAGTTGGTCCGCCAGATGCCCCTGGGCTATCGCATTTGCCGCGTGTATGCCGAAACGGCCGAGCACCGCGCGCCCTTGGCCGCGGCGCTCGATGCGTTGGCCGGTTCGGGCGTGATCGATGATCGAACCAATATGTGACGTTACGAGTCATTATTTACGTTGATTGCAAATGACCAAACCCCAAGGACCAATGACCAAATGGGAGTGTTCGCCAATGGACATTGGGCCTTGGGCGTTGGTGCTTAGAGTATCTGTCTCAATCTTGTGAAGGCGCACACCTTGTACGACGTCTACGACAACCCACTAATCGCCCGCTATGCTTCCGACGCCATGTCCGAGTTGTGGAGCCCGCGGACCAAGTTTCGCACCTGGCGCAAGTTGTGGGTCGCGCTGGCTGAAGCGGAAGCTGAACTAGGGCTGCCAATCTCGGCGGCCGAGATCGCCGAGCTACGCGCCAACATCGACAACGTCGACTTCACCGCCGCCGAGGTCTACGAGCGCAAGCTGCGCCACGACGTGATGGCCCATGTCCACGCCTATGGCGATCAATGCCCGAACGCGCGGCGGATCATTCACCTGGGGGCCACCAGTTGCTACGTCACCGACAACACCGACTTGTTGTTGATTCGCGACGCGTTGCGCACGGTGCGCGATCGACTGATCGGCGTGATCGAACGGCTGGGCAAGTTCGCCCGCAAGCATCGTTCGCTGGCCTGCCTGGCCTACACGCACTTGCAGCCGGCCCAGCCGACCACCGTGGGCAAGCGGGCCTGTCTGTGGATCTACGACCTGGTGCAAGACCTGGCCGACGTCGAGTTCCGCATCAACAACTTGCGGGCGCGCGGCGTGAAGGGAACCACCGGCACCCAGGCCAGCTTCCTGGAACTGTTCGGCGGCGATCACGCCAAAGTTCGTCAGCTTGACCGGCTCGTTTGCCAGAAGATGGGATTCGACAGCAGCTACGCCGTGACCGGCCAGACCTATTCACGCAAGGTCGACGCGCAAGTGCTCGACACGTTGGCCGGCATCGCCGGTTCAGCCCACAAGACTGGCACCGACCTCCGGCTGTTGCAAAGCTTCAAAGAGGTCGAAGAGCCGTTCGAGGCGGATCAAATCGGTAGCTCGGCCATGGCCTACAAGCGGAACCCGATGCGGGCCGAACGCATTTGCGGTCTGGCGCGCTTTGTTCACAGCTTGCAATCGAGCGGGCATGCCACGCTGGCCACGCAATGGATGGAACGGACGCTTGACGACAGCGCGAACCGCCGCTTGACGTTGCCGCAAGCGTTTCTGGCAATCGATGCGATTCTGATCATCTATCAAAACGTCGCGTCGAACCTGGTGGTCTATCCGCACGTGATTCGTCAACGGTTGGCGGCCGAGTTGCCCTTCATGGCAACCGAGAACATTTTGATGGCCGCGGTTGCCCAGGGGGGCGATCGACAGACCCTGCACGAGCAGATTCGCCGCCACAGCCAGGCCGCCGGCGCGGTTGTCAAGCAAGAAGGGGGCGCGAACGATTTGTTGGCGCGCATTGCCGCCGATCCTGCATTGGCCGGCGTCGATTTGAGCGACGTGCTCGACCCGGCCAAGTATGTCGGTCGCGCGCCGGAACAAGTCGACGAGTTCCTGGCCGAAGTCGTGACGCCGATCGTGGCCAGCCAAGGCTCGCGCGCCACCGACGTGAACCTGCGCGTTTAGGTTTTCTGGTCCGGGCCAAGCCATGAACGAGTCGCTGAAACAAATCCTCGCGCCTGACGATCCGGCACTCGATGCGCTGTGCGAGCGCTTGCGCGGCGCGGCCGATGCGCTCGACACCAGCGGCGCTTGGCCGGCCCAGCAACTGGCCTGGCTGGGCGAAGCGGGCGTCTATCGTTGGTTCTTGCCCGAGGAGTACGGCGGCTGTGGCTGGAGCGAGGCGGACGTCATTCGCGGCTACTTGCGTCTGAGCGCCGCCTGTCTGACCACGACGTTTATCGTTACCCAGCGCACTGGCGCGTGCCGACGGATCGCCGACTGCGAAAACGACGCCAGCAAGTCGCGCTGGCTGCCGCCGCTGCTGACTGACGAAGCCTTCGCCACGGTCGGCATTTCGCACCTGACCACCAGCCGTCGTTATCTGCAGCGCCCCGTCTTGCGTGCCGCAGCGCGCGGCACAGGTTACCTGCTCGACGGTTACAGCCCCTGGGTCACCGGCGCCGATGCCGCCGACTGCGTGGTAATTGGCGCGATGCTCGACGACGGCCGGCAACTGCTCGTGGCGCTGCCGACCGACGCGCCCGGCGTATCAACCGAAGCGCCGGCCCAGTTGGTCGCCCTGTCGGCCAGTCACACCGGGCCGCTGCGACTAAACAACGTCGAAGTTCCGGCCGAATGGATCCTGGCCGGCCCGATCGAGAATGTCATGTCCCGTGGCAGCGGATCAACCGGCGGCCTGCAAACGTCGACGCTCGCGCTCGGCCTGAGCCGCGCCGCGACCGAGTATATGCTGACCGAAGCCGAGCGCGGCCGCACCGAGCTGCGCGCGCCGGCCGAGTCGCTAGCCGCCGAGTGCGAGCAAACTATCGCTGATGTGCTGGCGGTGGCCGAAGGGCAGCCGGCGTGTTCTTCGGAAGACCTGCGCGGCCGCGCCAACAGCATCGCCCTCCGTTCGACCCAGGCGGCGCTGGCCGCGGCCAAAGGGGCCGGCTATGTTGTGGGACATCCGACGGGGCGCTGGTGCCGCGAGGCGTTGTTCTTCCTGGTGTGGAGCTGCCCGCAGCCGGTGCTGAACGCCACGTTGTGCGAACTGGCAGGACTGGAATAAGCAATGACCGATCCCAAAGTGGTCTGGCACGCGACCAGCGTCACCCGCGCCGAGCGCGAACAATTGAATGGCCATCGGGGCTGCGTGGTCTGGTTCACGGGCCTGAGCGGCAGCGGCAAGAGCACGGTCGCCAACCAGGTCGACGTGGCGTTGACATGTGCGGGCATGCACACTTTTCTGCTCGATGGCGACAACGTGCGGCACGGCCTGAACGCGACGCCCAAGCTGCTCGAGGCGACGCACGGCGGCGAGTTTGCCCGCCGCTTTGGCCTGGGCTTTTCCGCCGAGGATCGCGAGGAAAACATCCGCCGCATCGGCTCGGTCGCCCAATTGTTCTGCGAAGCGGGCCTGATCGTATTGACCGCGTTTGTCAGCCCTTACCGCCGCGATCGGGACCGGGTCCGGGCGCTACTCGCGCCAGGAGACTTCATCGAAGTCTTTGTCGACACGCCGCTGGCGGTCTGCGAAGCCCGCGATCCCAAGGGACTTTACAAGCAAGCCCGAGCCGGGACATTGAAAGGAATGACGGGAATCGACGACCCGTACGAGCCTCCTGAGTGCCCCGAGTTGACCCTGGCCGGGGGTACAGCGCCGGCTGAGCAATTGGCCGAACAGGTCGTCAACTATCTTCGTCAATCAGGAAAGCTAGCAATCGGGCCGGCGAAGAGCTAGCATATGAAGCGTGCCGAAAATGTTGACAGGCCGACATTTGCCGCTCTAATTGCGCGAGAAGTAATGGATTGTGTCGGCGACGCGAGTTGCCAAATTGCGCAAGTGAGCGATGCCGGCGCCTCTTCGCGAGTTGAGGGATCAACGCATGAAGTCTCATCTGTGGAGCGCCGACGAGTCGTTTCTCGATGACGACGGACTGGACGATGACGCCCTGGCGCGTCGCATCACGCTCTGCGTCCTGGCCCGCACCGGGCGGCAGATTCGCAACCTGAGAGTCGATGTCGACGGTGAAGAAGTCCGGCTCACCGGGAACTGCAGCACCTTCTACTGCAAACAGCTCGCCCAGCAAGCCGCGATGGACATCATTCACGGCCTGGCGCTGAGCAACGATCTGCAAGTTCACGGCAACCGGTA
This sequence comes from Planctomycetota bacterium, assembly GCA_018242585.1. Taxonomy (NCBI): domain Bacteria; kingdom Pseudomonadati; phylum Planctomycetota; species Planctomycetota bacterium. The sequence goes on along the minus strand of JAFEBQ010000015.1, from coordinate 121,187 downwards.
AGCAGCGCCAAGTTCACGCCGCACGAACCGCGCGCCGGGCGACGATCTCGTCGTACACGGCCAGTATCTCGCGGCAATTCCGTTCCAGCGCGTGATCGAGCGCCAACTGGCGCGCCGCCGCGCCGAGCGATGCCCGATGCTCGGCATCGAACAGCGGTGTCAACGCTGTGGCCAACTCGGCATCGTCCGCTGGGTCGGCGACGATGTACCCCTCTTGCCCTGGCGTGATCAATTCGCCGGCGCCGTTGAAGCGGCTGGTCACCACGGGCAGCCCGCAGGCCAGCGCCTCGAGCACCACCAGACTGCACGGGTCGTAGAACGTCGGCAGCACGTAAGCGTCGGCCGCACCGTAATAAGGCCGTGGGTCATCGACGTGCCCGACCAGAGTGACACGCTCGGCAATGCCCAGTCGGTCGAGTTGACGCTGCCAAGGAGCCAATCGTTTGCCGCCGACGACGACTGCTCGAACTGGCAAGCCTTGCTGGGCCAGTCGCGCCGTCGCGCGCAACAGAGTCGGCACTCCCTTACGGCGAAAGTTGATCGCCACGATCAACAGCAGTACCTCGCCGTCGCGCACGTCCAGCTTGGCGCGCATCGACTGGCGGTGTTCGGCGATCTGGTCCGGCGCGAAGCGCGCCGTGTCGATGCCGTTGTAGACCAGTCGAATCTGACTGGCCGGCACATTGTGATATTGCCGCATGTTCGTGGCCAGCATTTGCGAGATGGCCAGGTAAATCCGCCGCGGGTCGCCGTATTGCCGGTCCCCCACCTGCTTGAACTCGCGATAGCGCGGCAGCCAGCGCGCGGCCAGGCGCTTGAACGGCCGCAGCCAGCGCGGCTCGATCAACAATTGCTGCTCGAACATCGCCTCGCGAATGCCCGCGTGCGGCAACAACAAGTCGCCGTACCAGCCGTCGCCGTTATCGTGAACAACGTCCAAGTTCAGCCGACGAGCGACGGCTTCGGCCGCCGTGGCGAACTCGACGCGCGACGAGCCGGCCCGCACGGGCTCGAAGATCAAGCCGGCGTCCTGCATCGACGGGGCGATGTCCCGCGCGATGGCGTGGACCTCGTGCCCCAGTCGAGCGAGTCGCCGCGCGAACTGGCACGTCCACATTTCCGCGCCGCCGCGCCGCGGATCAAAATGTTCGATCACCAAGCCAATTCTCATGCGTGTACCCCGTGCCGGTTTTCGAGCTGGGCGTGTTTCAACAGCACCAGCCGGGCGAATCGCTGCTGGGCCACGCCGAGCTTGTCGCTTTGCAAGTAGCGGCGCAAGAACCGTAGTCGTTGCGTATTGCTAATCCGCTCGCGCGCGGCCGAGTAGGACAATTGCCCCAGGTCTTTGAGCAGCCAGCGGCGACGGCCGCGCGTGCGATGTTCGACGCGCTGCAGATCGATCAGCGTGACGTCAAATTGCCCCGGCGTCGGCTCCGCCACGAAAAAGTGGCAACAGTAAAAGTCGCGATGATTGAAACCGGCCTGGTGGAACCGCCGGGCCAGATCGGCAACCTGATCGAGCAGCCGGTCCAGGTCGGCATCGCGCCGCGTGCCGCGCTCGGTCAGGGTTGCAAACCGCTGATCGAGAAAATGGTCGAGTTGCGTGTAACCGGTCAGCTCCTCGGTCAAGACAAACGACTCGCAACCGCCGTCGGGCAATTGCCGTTCGCCACAGGCAATCGCCCGCAGTGCCGCGATCCCCGCCGCGGCCAAGCGCTCGGCATTCAGCGCCTCGCGCCGGCCGTCACTGGCGTCGGCTTGTTCATCGCGGCCAAACGGCCACCAGCGCCACGCGCTCGCCGGACACCGATGCCGCTTGAGCCAAGCGCCGACGCGCCGGCCATCGTCAAGCACTAGTTCCAGCCGGCGACTCTCGCGGTTCGCAATCTTGCGAAACAGCGAACCTTGCTCCGTGGTCAGGTAGTCGGCGAACGTCGCGAGCCCGGCGCGGTTGAGCGCCGCGGCGAATTGCGGATCGACCCACAATTGTCCTCCGGCGGCGTCGACAACCTGACAGGGTTCAAGCGGCATGGACCTGTTCTCCTCCGCCCAGGTGCGCCGCCACGGCCCGGTAAACCTGCTCCACGGTCAAATCGCGCATGCAGCGATGATGACCCAGCGGGCAGACGCGTTGTTGGCACGGCGAGCAATCAAGCCGCAATTGCAAGTTTGTCGCGTGAGGAAAGTGGTTGTCGCTCCACGCCTGGTCGGTCGGCCCGAAGAGTGTCACCACCGGCACGCCGAACGCCCCGGCGAAATGTCGCGGCCCGCTATCGGTAGTGACCAGCAACTCGCTGCGCCGCACGCAAGCCTTGCTGAGCCCGAGGCCGATGTCCTCGTTGGCCAGGCTGACCACCCGGGGGTGATTCGCGCCGGCCACGATTTGCGCGGCGATCGCCCGCTCACTCGGGCCGCACAGCACCAACACGGAACGATCAAGCTGCAGGACGATCCGCCGCGCCAATTCGGCGAAGTATTCCGTCGGCCACAGCTTGGCCGCGCCGAACGCGCCGCTGGAATTCAACGTCACTACACGTTGACCGACCAGGGCGTGCTTGCGCCACAGGGCGTCGACCTGGAACTCGTCGACGCCGCGCGTCGCCAGTTCCATCACGGGCGATTCACGCTCGCAACCTAGCGCGTAGGCCAGTTCCAGGTAATAATCGAGCACCGGGCCCGGCACGTACTTGCGGCCATGCATCGTGGGCCGCAGCGGATGGGTCAGCAGCCAGCTCCGCCCCTCGCGGCCGTAGCCCACGCGCTGTTTAGCGCCGCTCAGCCAGCCCAGCAGCGCCGTCCGCCACGAATTGGTCATCAGCACCACGGCATCGAGCCGAGCTTGGCGCAGCTGGACCAGTACGTTGAAGTCCTTGACGTGCGGATCGCAGCTGCGCGGGTCGTAGTGAATTACCGAGTCGAGCCAGCGCGTGCCGGCCAGCACGTCGGCCACGTGGGGCCGCATGACGCCAATCAGCCGGTCGTCGCCAAACCGGCGACTCAGCGCGCGCAACGTCGGCGTGGCCATCACCACATCACCGACCCAATTTGGCAAGAAGATTCCGACGTTCATCGCGGCACTTGGCCCTCGGCGTTCCAATCAAGCGGCTTTGCGGCCGGGCGTGTGCCGCGCGGAGGACGATTCGCTCGACGAGGCCAGCACGTCGGGCTGCAACTGACTGAGGAATTGCTGTTCAACGCCGGCAGGGAGCGACACGACATAGCGGACACAGGCCAAGGCCGCGAGCAGACTCGCCCGCTCGTCCGCCGCAGCGCCAAGCATTGAGATCGTCGCGTTACCACCGGCGCTCGAGCCATCGACCGCCACGACCAGCACGTCGGCGGAACTGGCGGCCGCTTCGAGCGCGCGCACCTGAGCCAGATCGAACGTCGCGAACGTGCCGCGCACCAGGGCGATTCGCTCGCCCGAGGCGCGATGCGCCGTGGCCAGGGCCAGCAGCGCGTCCGGCTCGACGACTTTACCGAGTTGCAACGGCCGATCGGCCAGCAAGCGGGTGCGGATTTCGGCACGGGGAATCACCGCCACGCCGACCTTTTCGACTTCCAGCCCGCCGGCCACGTTCCCCAGTCGCACACAGTCGGCCGGCGCCAGACCAGCGGCCACGCAGACGCCGATCATCGCCAGCACCATATCCCCAGCGCCGGTAATGTCGTAAACGGCCCGCGGCTTCGTGGGATAGATTTCCCCATCGCCACCGCGGTCGACCAGGGCCATGCCGTCCCGGTCGAGCGTGACGATGGAAAAGTCGAGGCCGAGCGAAGTTTTCAAGCGCTCGGCCGCTTCGAGGGCTGCCGTCCTGGAATCAATGGTCAGGCCCGTCGCCTGGCCGGCTTCAGTTCGGTTGGGCGTCATGCTGGTCGCGCCGCGATAGCGAGAATAGTCGTGGCCGCGGATCGGGTCGACGAGCACCGGCACGTCGAGTTCGCGGCAGCGGTCGATCACCTTGCGCAATAGCGCCGGCGTGCAGACGCCCTTGTCGTAGTCCGAGATCAGCACCACGTCGTGCTGACCGATCAGCGTCGCCAACCGCTGGGCGAATTGAGCCTCCAAGGCCGCGCCGATCGGGGCGCGCACTTCGCTGTCGACGCGCAGGATCTGGTGCGGGTGTCGGCCCTGAGCACGGCCGATGAAGCGCTCTTTCACGGTGGTCGGCCGAGTCGCGTCGGCCAGCAGCAAGTCGGCATTGGCGCCGCACGACGTCAGCAGCTCGCGGACCTGACGGCCGTCGAGATCGTCGCCGACGATGCCGGCGCAGGTGACCTGGGCGTCGAGTCCGCGCAACATGGCGGCCACGTTGCCAGCCCCGCCAAGTCGGGCTTCGCGATGATCGGCGCGCAGCAAAATGACCGGCGCTTCCTGACTGACGCGTTCGGCGTCACCCCAGGTGTAGCGATCGAGGATGAAGTCCCCCAGGACCAGCACGCGGGGCTGGCCCAATCGTTCGAGACACGTCAACAAGTCGCTAGTGCTCATTGGTCGGATGAGGTCGTGGACAAAGGAATTAGTCGCCAGGCGCGCAGGGTTCGCGCGTCGCCAAAGCACAATGCTAGCGGCGCGCGTTGCGCACGCCCGGGGAAGATAACTCGCTGGCCCCGCACGACCAATAGCGAATGGTTGCTAGCGGAACTGCAACCCATGAATGCCGTGAATTTAACGTGCTGTCAGGCGAGCGAATTCCGGTCGACCGGCAGGACGGCGTCGATGGCCGCGATCAAATCACCCTGCCCGGCCGTGAACTCGAGCCCGATCGCTAAGGCCCACAGCGGCACGCCGCCGAGTTGATCGACGCCGATTTTGACCAGATCCTTGTGTGTGCAAACCACCGCGTCGGCGGAATTCGTGCGTGCCCAAGCGGTCAACTCTTCGACATCGCCTCGCGAGTAGGCGTGATGGTCGGTGAACGTCATCAACTCGGCAACTTGATAGCCGCATTGTTCGAGCGAGTGGCGAAAGCCAGCCGGGTTGCCGATGCCACAAAACGCCGCGACGCGCTTACCCGCCAGGTGCCCCAGCGGTTGTGCCGCGCCGCTTGACGCGAGCAAGCGCTGGGGACGATGAACGGCCTCGGCCCAGACTGCGTCGGGGGAAATCTTTGAGACTTGTGAGTGTAGCGTCGCGCGCTCGGCCATGGGCAGCATGTCGGCGCGCGAGAGGACGACCGCGTCGGCCCGGACAATGCCCGAGAACGGCTCGCGCAACATCCCCCGCGGAAAGACATGCCCCAGCCCGGTCGGATCGGCGGCGTCGAGCAGCACCAGGTCAAAGTCTCGCGCCAATCGGCGGTGTTGAAAGCCGTCGTCCAACACCACCACCTCGGCGGCGAACTCCTCGACGGCGGTTTGCGCCGCCTCGTGCCGATTGGGGTTTTGCAGATGGGGCACGTCGGGTAAGCGCTGTTCGAGTTCGAGCGCCTCGTCGTTGCGCGCGCCGGCTTCGGCCCCATAACCCCGGCTGACAATCGCCACGCGCAAACCGCGGTCGCGCAAATGCTGAGCCAGCCACGAGACCATCGGCGTCTTGCCGGTGCCTCCCATCGTCAGATTGCCCACACAGATCACCGGCGCATCGACATGCTTGATCTCGGCGCGGCCGGAGTCATAGCGCCAGTTGCGCAGCCGCATGGCGCACGAGTAGGGAACTTCGGCCAGGCACAATGCCGCGCGGCCGAGCGATGCCCTGAGTCCCGACGAGCGCCCCGAGACCAAATCGCGCCAGCGCTGCGCTAGATCGGCCATGGGTTCGCCCGCGCGACGGTTTAGAGCTTGGCGATGATGGCGTCGGCCATTTCGCGCGTGCCGACGGCGGTCGGATCGTTCCGGTCGGCCTTCAGATCGTAGGTGACTCGCTTCCCTTCGGCGATCACGTCGGCCACGGCCTTTTCGAGCCGCTGGGACGCTTTTTCTTCCTTGAGGTGCTTGAGCATTAGCATGCCCGACAGAATCAACGCCGTCGGGTTGACCTTGTTCTGCCCCTTGTACTTGGGAGCGCTGCCGTGGGTGGCCTCGAACACCGCGCCTTCGGGGCCGATGTTCGCGCCCGGCGCCACGCCCAAGCCACCGACCAGGCCGGCGGCCAGGTCGCTGAGCACGTCACCATACAGGTTCGGCAACACCAGCACATCGTACAACTCGGGCTTCTGGACGAGCTGCATGCACATGTTGTCGACGATCCGGTCTTCGAACTCGATGTCCGGGTATTCCTTGGCCACGTTGCGGGCCACTTCCAGGAACAACCCGTCGGAGAACTTCATGATGTTCGCCTTGTGGACCGCAGTCACTTTCTTGCGACCGTTGGCCCGGGCGTAATCGAAGCCACAGCGGAAGATCCGCTCGCTGCCCGACACGCTGATTGGCTTGATGCTGATGCCGGTCTCGGCGGCGCTGGTCTTGACCTTGCCGCTCTTGGAATGTTCGTTGATGAACTTGATCAGCTCGGCGGTCTCGGGCTTGCCGCGTTCGAACTCGGTGCCGGCGTACAAGTCTTCGGTGTTCTCGCGCACGATCACCAGGTCGACCGGAATATGGCTGAAGTAGGAGCGGACTCCCTTGTAGATCTTGCAGGGGCGAATGCAGGCGTACAGTCCGAACGCCTGACGCAAGTGGACGTTGATGCTGCGAAAGCCCGTGCCGACCGGCGTGGTGATCGGGGCCTTGAGCGCACAGCGAGTCCGCTTGATGCTTTCCAGCACCGCATCGGGAAGCGGCGTGCCGGTGCGGGCCATCACGTCGACGCCGGCCTCTTGCACGTCCCAGTTGATCTTCACACCCGTGGCGTCGACACAGCGGCGAGCGGCCTCGGCAAGTTCAGGTCCGGTGCCGTCCCCGGTGATCAGAGTAACTTCGTAGGCCATGAGCGTGGTAACCTTCGGTTGAAACAGGGCAAGCTGGGTGGCGGTTAGTCGTCTGGGACAAAATTATCAGATGCCCCGGGGAGCGTCAAACGAGCGGGAAACGGCAGGGTTTGTCGCTCGCCTTGAGCCAGCAGAGAAGGCAAAATCGACCACGACGGCACGACGGACACGACGTAGGAGGCAGGAAGTTGGCATCCAGTGGGTTCGACTCGGGTAGCACCGACAACTTGTTGTCGGTGTCGCGTCAGCGACAAGAGGGTGCGGGAACGGTCTGCAACGCTCTCCGGTGTCATTCAGGCAAACGCGATTGACTCCGGCGCTCGATCCCTCTTGCTGCTGCGCAGCCCCTCGCCTTGAGCCAGCAGAGAAGACAAAATCGACCACGACGGCACGACGGACACGACGTCGGAGGCAGGAAGTCGGCATCCAGTGGGTTCGACTCGGGTAGCACCGACAACTTGTTGTCGGTGTCGCGCCAGCGACAAGAGGGTGCGGGAACGGTCTGCAACGCTCTCCGGTGTCATTCAGGCAAACGCGATTGACTCCGGCGCTCGGTCCCTCTTGCTGCCGCGCAGCCCCGACAACCGAGTTGTCGCGGCTACCCCATTGTTGCCGGCAACCCAGGGATTACGCATTTACGGGGCGCGGTTGCCGCAGGGCTTTCAGCCCATGCCAGACGCCGTAGGCCGCGCGCGTGAGGTCGCTGGGCAGAATACTCAGTGCAAACTGCGCCGCAGTGGCCGGCTGCAACGGCTTGTACCGCAAGCTGGCCCCCAGGTGACGTCGCGCCGCCTGCCGGTCGCCGGCCCGCAACTCTTCGCGGCCGATCCAACTGTGCGATTCGGCGAACCGGCGATTGATCAGCCGGCGTGGCAGGTCGCTACGGTCGCCGGCGCGGGCCAGGCCGCGCTCGAGCGTCAGCAGATTGTTCCGGGCAATGTGCAATTGGTTGGCGGCCGACGAAAGTTGATCGGTCGAACCGATCCGGTAGAGAATGCTCGGCACGTTCATGTAACCGACCGGACCAAACGAGGTCGTCCGCAGGTGGAAGTCATAATCTTCGCCGGTGACGGGCAAGGTGACATCAAAGCCGCCCACCTGTCGCAACCGCTCGCGCCGCATCAACACGGTCGACGTATGGATCAGGTTTCCCAGAATCATGTATCGGAAGATATTGCCCACGTAATACCGCTCGTCGGCATACTCGGCCGGCACTTCGGGAAAGTCACGGCCGACAGCGCCGACATTCTGCTTGGCAAAGACTTCGTCGGTGGTGACAAACGTATAGGCGTTGTAATACGTGCGCAAGTAACGTGGTGCGACGATCGTGCCGGTCTCGTCGATGGCCGACATCTCGGTCCACACGTTGCCCGCTTCGGGAAAGCGACGCAGGAACGCGACCTGGGCCCTCAGTTTCCACGGCAGCCAGGCATCGTCGGAATCGAGCAGGGCGATGAACTCGCCACGGGCAGCCAACAGCCCCGTATTCCGGGCCGCCGAAACACCAGCGTTTGCTTGATGGAAATATCGGACGCGCGGGTCAGTAAACCTGGCGACGACTTCGCGAGTATGGTCGGTCGAACCGTCGTCAACGACCAAGGCTTCGACCTCGGTGTGTGTCTGGTCCAGCACGCTTTGAATGGCGCGGCCCAGCAAATCGGCGCGGTTGTAGGTGGGAATGACCACGCTGACCAGGTTCGGCACGCCCGGCCCGGCGCCAATCGCGAGATTGTCACTCATCGTTCGCGGTTCCCTTCGAGAAAGCAGGCCATGCTCATTGGCGCCCCTTGCGCAATGATTGGCAAAGATCAAGTGCGAACCACGTGCCACCGGTTGCAGAGTCGAGGAACGACTTTCAGGGAGGGGCGAGCCACCGAGCTTAGCCTCCTACTCCGTCTTGACTTAGCAGCTACCGCTCGGCCAAGAGCGCAAACGCTTTGCCGCAGGCTGGCCGTTGCCAAATCGCCACACGTTGCGTCACAGCAACACCAGACTGGACGAAGGGGCGCGAACCTTGCCGCCCCGACGCCCCTCGTATGGCTGCCCGGGTGTCGCCCGTAAAGCAGCGACGGACGGCCCCACGGGTCGAATGTTGCGGGCGGTAACGACGATGCCGGTTCTGCCGTCAAGGCAATGGCTTACAGCGTAGCGCAAGGCGATAAATGGCCACGCTTTACCTTGCAAACTGGCCCCGTCTCCCCTAGGCTAATGATCTTGTCCCGAGTGCAACCGCTCGGGCTCTTTTCGACGCAACGATCCCTTCAAAGCAGGTTTCCATCCGTGGCCACAGCAGCCAAGCCCAACGTCAGCAATCAACTGGTCAGCGGCGCCGACATTGCCGTGCAGTGCCTGATCAATCAAGGCGTCAAGGTGATGTTCGCCTATCCCGGCGGCGCGAGCATGCCCTTGCACCAGTCACTGACCCGGTTCAAGGACCAACTCCGCACCGTATTGCCCCGCCACGAACAAGGTTGCGGCTTTGGCGCGCAAGGCTATTCGCGGTCGACAGGTCTGCCCAGCGTCTGCATGGCCACCAGCGGCCCCGGCGCCACCAACCTGGTTACCTGCATTGCCGACGCCAAACTGGACAGCATTCCCCTGATCGCCATTACGGGGCAGGTTCCCACCCGCGTGATCGGCACCGATGCCTTCCAAGAAACGCCCATTGTCGAAGTCTGTCGCGGGATCACCAAGCATCACTACCTGGTGACCGATGTGAACGACATCACGCGCGTGATGCGCGAAGCGTTCCACATCGCCACCACGGGTCGCCCGGGCCCGGTGCTGATCGATATGCCCAAGGACGTGCAACAAGCTCACTGCGTTCCCGACTATGACGCCCCGATGAACCTGCCGGGCTACAAGCCAACGCGCAAGGCGCCGCCCGAGCAACTGGCCCAGGTCGTGGCGGCCATCAAGCGCGCCAAGCGGCCGGTAATTTACGCCGGCGGCGGCATTATCTCTTCAGACGCGGCCCAAGAACTGCGGACCCTGGTCAAGAAGACCGGCATTCCGGTCACGATGACCGTGATGGGGCTGGGTGCGTTCCCGAACGAAGATCCGTTGTCGCTCGACATGCTGGGCATGCACGGCAGCGTCTACGCCAACATGGCCGTCGACCAGGCCGACTTGCTGGTGGCGCTGGGCGTGCGATTCGACGACCGCGTGACTGGCAAGGTGGCCGAGTTCGCCAAGCACGGGTTCATCGTTCATATCGACATCGACCCGTCCGAATTGAACAAGAACAAGGAAGCGCACATCCCAATTGCCAGCGACGTGAAATACGCGCTGACCGAGCTGAACAAGATTGTCGAGCGGCCGACCGCCGACTTGCAGCCCTGGTACGACCAAATTGCCGCTTGGAAGAAGTCGGACCCGTTCAAGTACGACACGAACTTCGCGGGTATCACGTCGCAGAGCGCGATTAGCGAGCTGTCGCGGCTGACGCAGAATCGCGACACGATCATCAGCGTGGGCGTGGGCCAACACCAGATGTGGACTGCCCAGTTCTACAAGTTCCGCAATCCGCGCACGTTCCTCAGCAGTTCGGGTCTGGGGACGATGGGCTTTGGGCTGCCGGCGGCCGTGGGCGCCAAAATCGCCCACCCCGACAAGCTGGTCGTCGACATCGACGGCGACGGCAGCTTCCAGATGAACATCCAGGAACTGGCCACCTGCTTCTGCGAGAAGGTGCCAGTCAAGGTGTTGCTGCTGAACAACCAGCACTTGGGCATGGTCGTGCAGTGGGAGGACCGCTTCCACCAGTCGAACCGCGCTCACACCTACCTGGGTCCGATCGACGATCCCGAGGCCACCGGCCAGGGCGACGGGCTGGGGCCGAAGCGCCGCTTTCCCGACTTTGTGGCCATCGCCAAGGGCTATGGCTGCGGCGGCCGCTCGATCCGGCTCAAGTCGGAACTGACCGAAGCCTTGCAAGAAATGATCGACTACGACGGGCCATACGTGCTCGATGTCGAAGTGCCGTATCAGGAGCACGTGCTGCCGATGATTCCGACGGGCAAGACCGTGCAAGACCTGATCAAGGAATAACCGCCGCGAGCACTCGCGCCGTGACTTCTCGCGTTGTGACCCGCCGCACGTGGCTGCATGCCGCCCAGTCGATCGGCCTGCTCGTGTTGGCCGTGGCGGTCGTGTACGGACGCGCGGTCACTTTTGACTTTGTCGATTGGGACGACCAGCGGCACCTTGTCGAGAATCGCGCGATCAATCCGGCCAGTTGGTCGGGTCTGTCACAAGTCTGGTCGACGCCGTACGACCATCTTTACATTCCGCTCAGCTACACCTGGTTCGCCTTGCAAGCCTGGGTGTCGCAGCTTTTTCTGGGGCCGCGTCAGCTTTCGCCGGCGCTGTTTCACGCCGTCAGCGTGCTGCTGCACCTGGCTTGTACGCTGCTGGCGTGGCGGCTAATTCGCTCGTTGGTGCGCGATGAGATCAGCGCCTTGTTCGGCGTGTTGCTGTTCGCCGTTCATCCTTTGCAGGCCGAATCGGTCGCCTGGGTCAGCGAGCAGCGCGGGTTGTTGAGTGCCGCATTGGCGCTGGCCGCGATCAACGTGTACTTGTCAGTGTGGTCCACGGCAGTGAATTCATCGGCGCCAACCGCCACGGCTTGGCGCTGGGATCGCTACTTGCTGGCGACACTGCTTTTTGTCACCAGCTTGCTGGCCAAGCCGAGCGCGGCCGTCGTGCCGGTGCTCGTATTGATCGTGGCCGTTGGCTGGCTCGAATTGCCCTGGCGGCGGGCCATGAAGTCACTGACGCCTTGGCTGGCGCTCTCGGTCGCGGCACTGCTGCTGACCAAGCGACTGCAAGGAAATGACGAGCTGACGTTTGTTCCCTCGCTGTTCTTGCGACCTTTCGTGGCCGGTGACGCGCTGGCGTTCTACTTGGCCAAGCTCGTCTGGCCGGTTGAGTTGGGCTTTGACTACGGCCGGCGTCCACAGGACGTGCTCGAAGCGGGCCAGGCCTACATCACTTGGCTGCTGCCGGTGTTGGTCACGCTCGTGGCGCTGCTGCCCGCGTCGCGGCGAACCTGGCTGGTCGCGTGGGGCTGGCTGATCGTAGCCCTCGCGCCGGTGCTGGGGCTGGTTCCGTTCGTCTACCAGGAAGTCTCCACGGTCGCAGATCGGTACATGTACTTGCCGATGGTTGGCGTGGCGCTCGCGCTGGCGGCGGCGCTCAAGCGCGCCAGTGGAGGCCTCGCGATGGCCATTGCCGGCGCGGGGCTGGGCGTGTTGGCGCTGTTGAGCTTTGAACAGGCCGCCTTCTGGACCGACAGCCCGGCGTTATTCAATCACGGGCTCGAAGTGAACCCGCGGAGTTTCACGGCGCAATACAATCTGGGGGCGGCCGAGTTGCGTAGCCGGGACTTTGCCGCGGCCGACGAGCGATTACGCGCGTGCCTGGCGATCAACCCGGACTATGCGCTGGCGCATAACGCGCTGGGCGTGTCGCTGGCCGAGCGCGGCCGCTGGGCCGAGGCCGAGATCGAATACCGCGCCGCCCTGAAGCTGGACGACCAGTACGTCAACGCGCACGGCAATCTGGCCAACGCCCTGCAAACGCTCGGCAATTCCCCCGGCGCCATCGGCGAGTACCGCCGCGCCTTGGAAATCGACCCGAGCCAGGCGACCATTCGCGGCAACTTTGCGTTGTTGCTAATCGCGCTGGGACGCATGGCCGAAGGAACACAGCAACTCGAAGAGGCCGTCGCCGGCAAGCCCGATTCGTTGGTCCCCTATCGCACGCTCGCGCACTTGCATGAGAGCCAAGAACGCTGGGCCGCGGCCGAGGCGTTGTGGCGCGAGGTACTGGGCCGCGAGCCGAACGACATCGAGGCGCAGTGCAGCCTGGGCCTTTCGCTCGCGCGGCAAGAGCGGCGAGACGAAGCGATAGCCGTCTGGCGAAAAGCACTGGCCCAGTTGCGCGACGATGCGCCCGAGAGCGAAGTGATTCGCGCCTACTTTCGTCAATGGGGTGTCCCCTGACGCGCTTTGTCCCATTGCTGGTGTTGCTCGCGGCAGTCGCGGCCTGTTATGCCCAAGTCGGCGAACTCGGGTTCACCAATTGGGATGATGACCAATACCTCGCCGAACGTCCCCAAGTACGCACGGGGCTGTCGCTGGCCAACGCGCGCTGGGCCTTCACCGCCACCCACGTCGGCAACTGGCATCCGCTGACGACCCTTTCGCACCAATTGGACTGCTCGCTGTTCGGCTTGGAGCCGCGTGGGCCGCACGTCGAGAACGCGCTCCTGCACTTCGTCGTTTGCTGGCTGCTGTTCAGCTTCTGGCACCGCGCCACCGGCCAGACCTGGCGGGCCTTGGCCGTGGCCTTGCTGTTCGCGGTTCATCCCCTGCACGTCGAGAGCGTGGCTTGGGTGTCCGAGCGCAAGAATCTGCTCTGCGCGTTGTTTTGGCTGCTGACGATGCACGCCTGGCTGGGTTACGCTTCGCACGGCGGGATGTTCCGCGATGCGCTTGTGGCGATTTGCTGCGCGCTGGCGCTGTTGGCCAAGCCGATGGCGGTGACGCTGCCCGTCGCCTTGATGCTCGTTGACTGGTGGCCGTTCCGGCACGCATCTAATTTGCGAACAGCGCTGCGCGGCAAGTGTTTGTTGCTTGCCCTGGCGATTGCCGCGGCGGTGATGACGCTGCTGGCCCAGGCGCGCTTTGGCGCGGTTCAGACCGCCGAACTGGTTCCCTGGAACTTGCGCGCGGTCAATGCCGCCCGGTCTTACGGCATTTATCTGTGGCAGTTTCTATGGCCGCGCGAACTGTCGTGCATGTACCCCCTGCCCGGTGGTGGCGACGAGTCGTTCGCGCTCGATGCAACCTGGCTCTGGCAAGGGCTTGCATCGCTGGCGGTCGTGGCGACATTCACGCTCGTGTTGTGCTTCAAGCGACGTGCTCTTCCTGCCGCGTGGATGGGCTGGGGCTGGTACTTGGTTACGTTGCTTCCGGTGATCGGACTGGTGCAAGTCGGCGAACAGGCCCACGCCGATCGATATATGTACCTACCGATGATTGGCCTGTTGGTCGCGGTGGTCTGGACCTGGAACGATTGGCTGCCGCGCTGGCTTGCATCGGCCGCGATGCGCAACGGCATCAACACAACATTGCTGGTCGCGTTATCGGCCGGCTGCATCTGGCTCACGCGAGCCCAGGTGCCGGTCTGGCAAGATTCGCACACACTATTTACCCACGCACTCGCCGTTGGCCGCCAGACCGACGCGGCGCTGTTCAACCTGGGTTTGCACGAAGATCGGCTCGGCGACTGGGACGACGCCGAACAGTTCTACCTGCGTTCACTGAAGCTGAATCCACGGCACACCCGGGCGATGAACAACCTGGGGGGCATCGAGCTGCGCCGGAACCGGCCGGCCGAAGCGCTCGCCTGGTTCGACCGTGCCGTGGCGGCGGGCGTGGAACATCCGCTGCTGTATATCAACCGGGGCGAGGCGCTGACGCGACTCGAACGCTGGCCCGAAGCGGTCACCGATCTGGCCCGCGCCGTGAAGGCGTCGCCGCACGACGTTCGGGCGTTGCACCTCTTGGGGCGCTCGCGAGCGGCCGTCGGTCAACTGGCGGCGGCGCTCGACGCGCTGAACCGCGCCGTGGCCGAGGGAAATCCAACGCCCGAACTGCTCAACGATCGTGGCGCGGTCGAACTGACGCTGGGTCACACCCTCGCGGCCGCGCAAGACTTCCGCGCGGCATTAACCGCTCAGCCGGAAAACACCGGCATCCTCGTTAACCTGGCCGAAGTGATGACGCGCCAGGGAAACCGCAACGCGGCGACTGCTATGCTTGAAAAGCGCCGCGACCAACTGCCGAACGACTCGCCTCAACGTGCAGCGATCGACGCCGCGATTGCTCGTTTGCGCGAGGCAAAGTGACGAGCCTCAAGCGACGTCAATTGCTCGTCACGGTCGGCGGATGATGCCGCCAACGGCCGAAGAACGAGTAGAGCACCGGCATCAGCAGCAACTCCATCAGCGTGCTCGACAGCACGCCCCCGATCACCACCGTGGCCAAGGGGCGTTGCACTTCGGCGCCGACAGCTTGGCTTAACGCCATCGGCATGAACCCGGCGCACGCCACAACGGCCGTCATCATCACCGCCCGGAGTCGCGTTAGCCCGGTCTGGCGAATCGCTTGCCAAAGCTCGAGGCCATGAGCCTGCAAATGTCGCACCTGTGTCGAGAAGACCATGTTGTTCAACACCGACACGCCCGCCAGGGTGATGAACCCCACGGCGGCCGGAAGCGACAACGGTAAGTCGCGCCACTCAAGCGCTAGGATTCCTCCGACACAGGCCATCGGCACGCTCGTGGCCACTAGCAGCGTATCGACGACATTGCGATACGTCAGATACAGCAGCAGCACGATCAACGCCAGGGCCAGCGGAACCACCACGGTCAAGCGCTCGGTTGCCTGGCGCATGTTTTCAAACTGGCCACCCCATTCCAGGCGATAGCTGCCTGAGGGAAGCTCAAATCGCTCGTCGAGCAGTTCCTGCGCCTCGGCCACAAAGCTGCCGACGTCACGGCCGCGGACGTTGCATTGGACCGTGATGCAGCGCTGGCCCCATTGATGCGAAATCACGCGCGGGCCGGCTTGCACGCTGACATCGGCTAGCCGCGACAGCGGAATCCGCTCGCCCAGCGCTGTCGGCACCAGCATGCGGTCGATCGTCTCGGGCCGCTGCCGATAGGCGTCGGGCAAACGAATCGCCAAGGGAAACCGAAGCGTCCCCTCGACGATCTGACCGACCGGCTTGCCGCCAACCGCCTCGACCAGTTCCAACACCGTGCTGGCCGGCACGCCGTAGCGAGCGATGGCGTCCTGGTCGATCTTCACCTGCAACACGGGCTGGCCAAAGACTTGTTCGACGGCCACGTCGGCGCTGCCCGGCACGGTGCGCAACAATTGTTCCAGCACCGCTGCCCGATCGACCAGCGTTTCGAGATCGTCGCCGAACAATTTCAACGCGATGTCCGAGCGGACGCCCGACACCATTTCATTCAAGCGCTGCTCGATCGGTTGCGTGAACCAGGTGGTCTGACCAGGCAAGTCGCCGATCGCCGCGGCCATCTGCTCGACTAGCTCGCCTTGCGTGCGGGCGCGGCGCCACCGGTCGCGCGGGGTCAAGGTGATGAACACATCGGTCGATTCCACGCCGCCAGGATCGGTCGCCACCTCGGGTCCGCCGGCGCGGCTCCACACGTAGCGTATCTCGTCGGGAAACTCAGCCAGCAACAAACGCTCGGTCAGGGTATTCAAGCGGCGTGACTCGTCGAGATCGGTCCCCGCCGGGCGAATCACGCCGACGACGATGGCGCCTTCGGAAAGTCGCGGCACGAACTCGGTCCCCATCTGCAACGCCAGCACAGCGACGATCGCCAAGACCAGAGCCGCCGCGCCCGCCACCAACCAACGCGCGCGGAGCACGCCGGCCAGCACCGGTTGATAGATGCTCTGGGCCAGGCGGACCAACCACGGCTCGCGATGACTCATCACCCTGGGCAGGAAAAAACTGGCCAACACGGGAATCACCGTCAGCGAGATCAGCAGCGAACCGACCAGCATGAAGATCACGGTACACGCCATCGGCCGGAACATCTTTCCTTCGATCCCCTCCAGGGTCAGGATCGGCAGGTAGACGATAATGATGATCAATTGGCCAAATACGGCCGGCTGGCGCACCTCGATCGCGGCGCGGCGAATCAGTTGCAGACGACAAGCCGGCTGACGCGCGTCGTCTGGATGAGCGGCCAGGTGTCGGGCGATATTCTCGATCACGATCACCGAACTATCGACGACAATGCCGAAGTCGATCGCGCCCAGCGACAACAGACTTCCCGCGATGCCCGACCAGAGCATGTTGGGAAAGGCAAACAGCAGGGCCAACGGAATGGCGGCCGCCACGATCGCTCCGGCTCGCAGGTTCCCCAGGAACAGCAATAGCACCAGCACGACCAGCGTCGCCCCGTCGAGCAAGTTGAGCCGAACGGTGTTGATCACCTGGTCAACCAGCTCGCTGCGGTCATAAACAACCAGTAGGTCGATGTTCGCTGGTAGCCGGCTGCGGTACTCTTCGACTTTCGCCCGTAGGCGGCGTGTCACGGCGTCGCTGTTTTCGCCCAGTAGCATGAAGCCCAGCCCGAGCACCACTTCGCCCCGCCCGGCGGCCGTCACCATCCCGCGGCGCAGCTCATGGCCGATCACCACGTCGGCGACGTTGCTGACGCGGATAGGAACCCCTTCCTTGGCGGTGATGACGATATTGCCAATCTGATTGACATCGATCGTCCGCCCCATGCCATGCAGGAGCAGCATTTCGCCGCTGCGATCGCGCTCGATATTGCCGCCGCCGACACTGAGATTGTTGTTCATCACCGCGTCGACGACTTCCTCGAACGACAACTCGTGGCGAATCAGCCGATTGGGGTCGATGCGAATCTGGTACTGCTTTTCGAGGCCCCCCCACGAGTTGATCTCGGCGGTGCCGCGCGTGGGGCGCAAGGCCGGCTTCAGCACCCAGTCTTGATAGGTGCGCACGTTGGTCAGCGCCTTGCCCGCCGGGTCAGTCTCGCGCGGCACGAGCAAGTAATGAAACACCTCACCCAGCCCCGTCGAAACCGGCCCCATCTTCGGGCGTTCGATGCCCGGCGGAAGTTCCACGGTTTGCAGACGCTCGGCGATCAGTTGCCGCGCAAAGTAAATCCCAGTCCGATCCGAGAACGTCGCCACGACCTGCGACAGCCCGAACTGCGAAATGCTCCGCACCTGCTCCAAGCCCGGCAACCCGGCGATCGCTTGCTCGATCGGAATCGTGACCTGCCGCTCGATTTCCTCGGGCACGAGGGATGAAATCGAAGTGTTGATCTGTACCTGGACGGGCGTGGTGTCGGGAAAAGCGTCAAAGTTCAGCCGACGTCCGGCCCAGACTCCGGCCAGCACCAACAGCGCGGCGCACACCAACACGTGCGGGCGATGTCGCAGCGACCAGTCGATGAGCCAGGTTGCCATGGTCGAACTCGAAACTTGTTTGGCGGCGTGCTGGTTAAAGTTTCTGTAATGTTTTTGATCGAGCGAAACGACGCGAACGAGTCACGAACGAGCTGACGATTACGGCGCCGCCAAGACCGGCTCGGCCGGCACGTGAATCGACAGCCGACGACGGGTGAGCTCCGCCTTCAAGACATGGCTGCCGCGCGCGGCAATCGTTTGACCAGCCGCCAGGCCCGAGCGGACCTCGGTGACCTCGGGGCCAATCACACCCAGTTCGACCATCTGGGGTCGAAACTCGACGTCTCCATGGGAGACGAACACGACGTGCTGCTCGCCGACCGTTTGCACGGCGGCGCTGGGGACGACGAACGCGGTCTGTGTCTCGCGCACCAGAATGCGACCCGAGCCGAATGAATTAGCACGCAAGGCGCGTTGCGGCGCGTTGCCGGCAAGGGTGCCAGGGACCATCGGATTGTCGACTTCGGCGCGGACTTCCAGGGTTCGCGTCTGGGGGTCGATCGCGGTGCTGATCCAATCGATGGTCCCGACCACCACATCGGCCGAGCTGTCGTCATGGAACGCCACGCGCTGACCCACGCGAACCAACATGGCGTCTTCCTGACGGACATCGAGCTTGATCCACATCCGGCTGATGTCGGCGATGGTGAATTGAGTTTGATTCGGCGACACGACCTCGCCCAGCGCGATGCCACGGCCGATCACCACTCCATCGAACGGAGCTCGCAATGCCACTAGATTGGCCGTGGCCACCTCGGGATCGAGCGTTTTGGTCAGTGCGGGAGGCAGCCCCAGAAAATGCAAGCGGCGCACGCGCTCGTCGTCGGACAAATTGGCAAAGTCGATCAGACGAATTGGCAGACCCAGATTGATCAGCGTTTGCTGCTTGTTGTGCAGCGTGATATGGGCTTCACGCGCGGCGGCCGCCGCTTCGCGCACTTGCCGGTCAGGGACCGAGTCGGCCACCTGTTGCAGCCGTTCGAGAGTCTTGGCGGCCAGTTCTTCGGCAACGATCGCTTGCAGGAAGTCGGCCTTGGCTTTACCGATGTCGACCGCTTCGATCACGGCCAGCACGTCACCTTCGCGAATCGGCTGGCCGATTTGCTTTTCGATTCGCCAGACCGTCCCCGGCGTGCGAACCGAAAGCTGGGCCAGGCGATTTTGGTCGTATTCGACGACCGCATTGGCCACGAGATGCTGCTCCATCGGCTGTTGCTCAACCGTGGCCAACTCAATGCCCGCCTTGGCAACCGTAGCCGAGTTGCGCAGATCGATCGTGCCCGGATTGGGAATCGCCGATAGCTCGCGCGGCTTCGAATCATCGCCGACTTCACGCGCCTTGGCGGCGAGCGGCATCGCTTGATTGGCGATCTCGGCTCGCCAGGCCACCGGCGCAGGTTGTACCGGTTGTGCCACGGGGCGCAATCGCCAGCCTGTCCAGTGCCCCCAAAGTGCCAGTGAAATCACCGCCACAACCCCCAGCCCATAGCTGAGGTGCGCGACAGATTGACGTAGCCAAGAGTCCGAAACTCGGGCAATCATGTGTAATTCATTAGCAAGCGCCGCCCCGAAGCAGGTCGACTGCTATACCCCTTAACCTTTGTCACAGATATAGGTTGCTGCAAATTGTGATTCGCTTGGCGCTGCGACGCAACGAACCGATATTCGGCGTAATCACTAAATAGCAAAACCCACGCCAAATCGACTTGCGCACGCATCGGAAGCGAGTGCCCCGCGCTAAAAATATAGGTCGCCGGTTGCTACCCGCAGCGGCCAAATAGGGCATTCGCGGCCGCTTATTCGCCGTTTCGGTCGACGACCGTTTCGAGATAGCCTTCGTTGTGGACGGCATATTGCCGGTTGCTGCTGATGAACAGCACGTCGCCGAGCGCCCCATCGATGTAGAAGGCCGACATCTTCACCCGCGCGCCAGTTTGATGAACCACCTGCTGCGTATCGGGATCGAGCCCGGTGAACTCGACCTTGGTGCTTTCGACCAACTCTTGCAGCACGCTGGGGGGACCATTCTCAACCAGGTTCGTCAAATGCTCCGCCGCTTCGTCACGCCCCATCTGCGAAAGGACGACGAACGACTGGGCGGCGGCGGCGGTTTCGCTGGTGCCGGACTCCTTGGTCACGAAGCGGCGCTCTTCGTCGGGCAACTCGGCAAGCCGCTCGAACGGCAGCCAGCGCCCATCGATCGGCACTTCGGCCCCCGGCGCGAGTAAGATGGTGCGCGGGATGATCTGGCTCAGCACTTCGTGCGACACGTCATCAATCAAGCGGCGCCAACGATCCTGCAAGCGGCAATCCCAGAACAGCGCCATCCAGATTTTCTCGTCGAAGAACTGTTTGCAGGTGTTCATTTCCTGGACCGCGCCGTCCAAGTAGGCGTCCAGCAGCGGCCGCATGCCCAGGTGGGCCAACTCGGCCAACTCGAACAGATCGATCAGCCGATCGAAGTGGGTGAACTCGAACCGATGCCCCGGCCGCAGACATTGCATCTTGCCATCTCGGTACGACAAGTAAGGCAAGTCTTCTTCGAGCAAGGCTTCCACATTCGCGCCGGCTTCTTGCAGCAGCGACACGTAACACCGCGCATCGTCCATCAGCTCGGCATAGGTCGGATGGTGCGCGCACAAGATTGCAACTGGCTGGTTCGTCAGCCCACGGCGGCGCAGCATCTCGGCGTACAACTTCACCGACGACTTGTCGCCGGGCAGTCCGTACGCCTGGCGCATCAGTTCGCTATCGCTCCGCCCGCCCACCGTGATTTCGAGCTCAACGAACTTCGGGTTCCAATCGGCGTCGGGCACGATGTCGGGGCGAGGGTTCAGCGGAATCGCCTCGGGCTGTGAATCGTTAAAGCGACGATAATTCGGGTGATACCGCTTTTCGGTCAGTTGGCGGACCCAAGGCGTGTCGTGGAAAATCTGTTGTGCCGCACGATAAAAGGCGTGCATGGCCGGGCCAGCGCGTTCGATTCGTTCGAGGCAGTGCGGCGGAATCCGCCAAGGGCGGTCGCTGAGCATCCAATCGACCTTGCGACCTGGGTTATGTCGATCGAGAAGCGCTTGCACACGGTCGCGCCGATCGAGCAGCGATTCCAGCGTCGGCGAAGGGGCAAGCGTGGAACTCATGCGACATCCTCGACTTCGGCCTGGGCAAACCAGCGCGGCAACAACAACACCAAACAGGGTAACGCCAACACGCCCAAGCAGGCCACGCCCACCGCGGGAGAAAACCAATGAAATAAGCCCGCGATCAGCGCGCCGGAGAATGCCCCTGCCAGCCCGGTGAGCAGATTGAACGCCGACGAGGTGGTGGCTCGATGGGTCGAGTCGAGCAGGCGATGCTGATACTCGTCGGCGGCCGTTTGAAAAACATGGTACATCGACGTCGTTATCAAAAAGGCCGCCGCCACGGCGCCAATCTGGCCGCCAGTCCAGTACATAGCCAGCGAGACCATCGCCGGCAGCAGCACGCCCAGGGCCATCACCCGACGGGTTCCCAATCGCGTCACCAGCCACACGGCCGCCAACGGCGCGGCCATGCCCAACACGTCGCTTCCCAACTCCAACAGCGCGAAATCGTGTTCTTCGTTCTGCGCCGGTCGGGCCATCGCCTCGTGAGCTTCGCTGAACACGGTTTGGATCGCTTCCGAGCCGCTCCCCAGCGTTAGCACCGACCAGAACAGGATCGCGGCCAGCGCGATCAAGCTCGGGTGCTGAACGATGTTTCGCCAGCCGCGCCGCGCGGTTTCGATGACGCCCCCTTCCGCGCCGGCAAGCTCGGCTTCGAGTTCTTCAAGCTCTTCGGCCTGTGGATCATCGGCGTCGAAGACCCACTCGCTCTTGCCCGTTTGGGCCCCCGTTGCCGACGAGGAGGAGTAGTGGTCCGCGCGGAACGGCGCTTCGGACTGAGTTGCCAGAATCGCCAGCGCGAACCACTCGCCCAGTGCCGTCATCACGAAGAACCAGCGAAAGTCGAACAGTGCCTGCGACACGCAGTACAACGCCACGACGTCGGCAACGACTCCCGCGGTCGAAGCCAGCGAACGCTCGCGCCCAAAGAAACTCAAGATCAAATCGCGCCGTCCGGCAGCGCGCAAGTCGTCGACTACCCACGATTCGAACGCGCCGGAAGTCAGCGCGTGCCCCGCCGCCACGACGCTGAACGCCAGACAAACCAGCGGCAGCCAGTAACTCTGGGGCGCGAGCGTGCTGCCCGGAATGCACAGCCAACCCAGTCCCGCGATGGCGTGCCCCGCCAGGACGCTCAGCTTGCGGCC
This sequence comes from Planctomycetota bacterium, assembly GCA_018242585.1. Classification (NCBI taxonomy): domain Bacteria; kingdom Pseudomonadati; phylum Planctomycetota; species Planctomycetota bacterium. Next base: position 98,976 of record JAFEBQ010000015.1, on the reverse strand, counting down.
GAATCGATCGGCCAGCGCACCGGTCGGAATTTCGGCCAGCAGCCCCACGCTTCGCTCAGCCAGCAACACCCAGCCAACATTCATCTCGCCCAGGTAGCGGACCATGAACAGCACCTGGAACGGCATGGCCAAGTGGGCCAGTTCTGAAACGACCGTCGCCAAGTAGAATCTTCCGAGCAAGCAGCGCTCGGCCGCCGACGGGATTAACGCTCCCATGCGAGGGCCGCTCCCGCCGCGACGGGCAGTCGAAGGTGCGAGCCGCGCGGGCCGCTGTGAACCGTTTGCCGCGACACGACGGGCGTGGTCGCCGTGGCCAGGTCGCCTCCGTCTTGCAAGTTCACATCCCAGCGTCCCAGCGCCGACGACGCGATCTCGACCCGCAGCCGATGCCCCGCGCGGAATCGATGAGCGATGTGCCAGAGGTTGACGTTGAATGTTTCTTTGCGACCTGGCGTCAGTAACCGAGGACGGGCGAAACCACGACGGAAGCGGCTACGCAAAATGCCGTCGCGCACGCAAATGGCCCGGCCATCGGGGTACTCGTCAACCAGCCGCACCACCCAATCGCAATCGAGCGCCGTCGAGCTGCCGACGATCGCGGCCGAGACGTCACCGGCCACGAATAGCTCGTCGTCGAGCGGCGTCGAGCGATAGACCAGCACATCGTCGCGCTCGTCCAGCGCCGTGTTGTAGGGGAAGGGCTCGATCGGAAAGGTCGTGGCCGAGCTGATCGTGTTGGGCCGCGCGGGGTCGAAGTCATAGCTCCGCTCCCCGCGCTTGGCCCGTTTCTGCGCAATCGAACCATCGGCCCCCAGATGCCAATCCTGCGTCTCGGCGGGTAGCGGCCAATCAGGCCATTCGTGCCAGTTCCAGTCGCCGGTGACGAAAACCTCGACCGGAGCCAGTCGGTTTGGCTGCCCCTTCAGATGATGCTCGAACCAGGCCAACTCATCGGTCGCCGGCTTGCGCCAGGCGGCACGCAGCACCAGCGCCTGTTCATGCTCGGGCAGGTCGGTAACCTGTGGCGCGATCATTGAGTGATCCCAGGGACCGATCAACAATCGCTGTCCACCGGCCGCACCCCCCATGGCTTGAAACGCCAGCACGCTGCCGCGAGCGTTATTGTCCCACCAGCCCGACACGTGCAGCGCGGGCACGCGCGCCGCGGTAAGCGCCGGCAGCCAGGCGCGACGCTCCCAGTATTTGTCGAGCTTCCAGTGCTGCATCCAAGTACGGAGCAGTTCGCTGCGCACACCCAAGCGCAAGTCGGCGTCGATCAATGGACGCGCCGTCAGCGCGGCCCGGGCGCTGGCGGCCCGGCTGGCATCGTCCATCTCCGCTTCCAGCGGATCGTACAGCGATGTGCGGCCGCTGTTCTCCCACGCCCAGTCCAAGTCGGACAGCTCGTACGCGCCTCCCTGAAACGGAACATTCTCAAAGGCGTCGGCCGGCGCCGATCGGACGCTCATTGCTTTCAGCGCGCTGGGCGCATGAGGCGCGGCCATGAGCTGGTTCGCGCCGCTGTACGAAGCGCCGCGTGTGGCCACCCGACCGTCGCAGCTTGGATGGGCCGCCAGCCAGGCGATCGTGGCCGGCCCATCGACCGTTTCGTGGATCATCGGATCCCACTGCCCCGGGCTGCGATAGCGCCCGCGGACATCGACGACCAAAAACAAGTAACCGTGCGCGGCGTACATGTGCCCGCGCTCGTGCAAGTCGGCCGCTTCGTAAGGAGTGCGCGTGAGCACCGCGGGCCAAGGGCCAGCCCCCGGCGGAATGTACAGATCCCCCACCAACTCGACACCGTCAGGCATGGGGACGCGAACCGTGGTGCAGGCCACCGACTCGTGAGCCGAGTCGTTTGACGCTCGCAGCGGCGCAATTGGCGCCGGCGGCGTGGTCATGATTTCGCCAGGGGCTTACGCCCGGCGTCGTGCAGCAGTTGTTCGAGCGTCAGGTGCCGCTCCACGCGGGGACGCCCGCCGAGGAACACCTCGCCACCCTTCATGGCGACCATGTGCGTGCCGCCAGCCGAACTGACGAGCGCTTGCCGTTGCTTAAGCTTGCCGCGAAGCAAGGCCACCGTGAATGCGGCGGCCGAGCCGGTGCCACAGCTGCGCGTGATTCGCCGCACGCCACGTTCGAACGTGCGAATATGCAACTGTCCGCGCTCGACGGCCACCAGATTCCAGTTGATCCCCCCGTCGGGCGAAGCGTCACACACCTCGCGGCCGATTTCCAAGCAGCGATCGTGGTACGGCGGCTCGGCGATCGCCAACTCTTCAACAAAACTAACGGCGTGCGGCTCGCCGGTGTGAATGGCCGACGGCGCGCTGAGCAAGCTCGCCGGCAATGAACTGGAGCGTGGCAGCATCCGCGGCACGCCCAGGTTCACGCGCGCCAAACGCTCGGACAGCAGTTCAATCTGCCGGCTTTCCGCGCCACAGTGAAAGACCAATCGGCTGAGGTTGTCGCGCGTGGCGACCAACCAGCCGGCCAGGAGTAAACCATTGGCGCAGTGCGTGGCCACGCGGCCATCGCCACCAACGACCCAGAAATGGTGGTCCGGCCCACGCTGAGCCGGCGCGACGTGCAACGTATCGTCAACACGCAGGCCGCGCTGGCAGACTTGTTGCGCGACTTCGCTCCAAAAGCTGCGCTCGGCGGCCGATTGGTCGGCGACGCCCGTCTGTTGCCAGACCAGCAGAAAGCGGTTGCCAAACGTCTCGCCCAGCGTCACCTGCGCGCGGGCCAAGCCAAGCTCGACGGCGCGGCGGCGCAATCCGCGCAGGTACACATCAGTCAGCCAAGGCGAAGCATGCTTCGACTGTAGTAACTGACTCCAAGCGTCATTGCTCGGCAACATGAAAGTCTCTGCCTGTATCGAATCGCAAGCGCCCTGCCCGAGACCGGACGAGATCGTCTCGTCACGGTCGCGCTGTCGCAGCCTGGTTCAGCGCGGCTAACAATGAAACACAACCAAAAATGAAACACCGTTCCTACGAATCGAGGTCGCGAAACGGCGGAACTTGACGAAGCTTTAACCTTCGCCGCCGATTTCACGGTCGACCGCAACGATTCAAACCATCGATCCGTTCAATCACGCGCCTGGTCGGACCAATGGCTGACGCCGCTTGGCACGGCAGAACGACATTGGGGGCCGCTTGCCGCAGGAACGTGATGGGTTTGTCTGAAATACCGAGCGCGCCGTGGCGAGATCATGGCCCGGAATCAACCGAACCGGTAAGCGCCAAGACATGCCGCCTTGCACGTACGAGCCGAGCGGAATCCGTTCGCTGCACGCGCCAATTTGCGTCGCGAAAGCGACGGCAAGTGCCGACGATTTTAGTGGCCCTGCTGTCACCTGGGGACCGGCTAAACATTACAATTCAGCAATATTAGCCGATTATTTCGGCCACCAAAGTCCACCACAAGTCTTTTGTTTTCAATATCTTAATGAAATAGCCCAGAAGCGTTGGCTCCTGGGCGATAGCGGGCGAATCCACCGCGACAGGGTGTCGCCCTTAGATCGTCGCTCTAGTACACCCCGCCGCCGTAGTTGAAGTACCCGTACGGGCGTCCGCCGTAGCCAAAGCCGAACGAGACGCCCGGGTTGTAGTACCCCTGGTAGTACGAGCCGTAGCCCGGCACGCCGTACGAATACGGCGAGTAGTAAGGCTGAGCATAGTACGGTTGGTAGTACCCGCCCCAGCCACCGCCGTATCCGCCCCACCCGCCGCCATAGTAACCGTGGTGATGATGGTGACCGTGATGGTAAGGGTTGGCCATCACCGCGCCGGCCGGAACGGCCAACGCCGCCAGCGCGACCACCGACAACAGTAAGCGTCTCATCGCAGCACTCTCCCGCTCGCCGTGTGAATTGCTCCCCCTGTAACCAAAGGTGTGTGACAAGCCCGAGCATGAATTCGCCGGGCGAAGCAGCGGCGTCGCTGAACTTGCCACCAGCCGGTTTTCTGTACGCGAAAACTTGAGCCGTCGTTCTGCGATTCTGACAAAGACGTAACGCCCCGCTGGCCTGCACTTCGCAAGGCGCCGCGCGTAGCGGTTTTTCTGGCGACGGATCGTCGTGCTTCGCAGACGACTCGCCCGGCCAAGGGTTTTGAGCAGAGCACCGATCGTGTCCCGCTGACAGCGAACGATCGGGTTAAGCCGACCTTTCGGGCCACAAGTCACGGCGCGAGTTCCGAGCGGTCGATCACCAACCGATGGGGGGCGTTGTCGCCCGAGCGCACACCGTGCGCGCCGACGGCCCCTTCACGTACTTTCGGACAATTGCCTGGATGCCTGCCGAAGCGCTTTGCAACGATGACCGCCCGCTGGGGCAACGACGAGACTGGCCTCGCCGTGTTGGCTGGCGGTGTGCGCGTGCGATTCTGGCGTTGCTTGCGAGCGCGATAGCCGCGTGCCCCGCGCACGCTCAGGTCGAGCGTTTCAGCTTCGTCAGCCCCCCCTCGACCAGCAGCGCCCCGCCACGCGGGATGAACGAGTCGTACACGCCCCACCCGGCCGTGGTGCGCGTGGTTGTGCCCGAGCGCGACGGGCTGTCGCTGGGAACCGGCACGCTGGTCGACGTCCGCGGGTCGTACGCCCTGGTGGTCAGCAATTGGCACGTGGTCCGCGACGCGACCGGGCAGTTGCACGTGATCTTTCCCGATGGCTTCCGCTCGACGGCTTATGTGCTGAAGGTCGATCGCGATTGGGACTTGGCGGCGCTGGCCGTCTGGCGGCCGAACATCGCGCCGGTGCAAGTGGCGCGCAGCGTCCCACGGGCCGGCGACCGGCTGACCATTGCGGGCTACGGCGATGGCAGCTATCGGGCCGCGCAAGGAGCTTGCGGCGCGCAGTACCTGGCCCCGGGCGTCGGCATGCCGCACGATATCATCGAACTGTCAGCCGAAGCCCGGCAGGGTGACTCGGGCGGCCCGATCTTCAACCAGCAAGGTGAACTGGCCGGCGTGTTGTTCGGCTCGGCCCAGGGCATGACCAGCGGCAGCCACGCGCTGCGACTGCGCTGGTTCCTGCAATCGATTGTCCCCGACAAGGAACTGGGACATTGGGATCCGACGGCTGTGGCACAAGCATCGCCGGCGGCCGTGATGCAACCGAACACGACGACGGTTGCCGCCGCCAATCCGCTGGAGCCGCGCGCCGCGCCGGCCCAGACGTTCGACGTGCCGATTGGCGGCGCCACGGCCACCTCGACCATGTCGTCGGTGGGACCGACCACGAGCGTCGCCGGCACGCTCGTGTCGAGCGGCGACAATGCCGCAATTTTGCCGACGGCGATTCCGGCCGACGGCTATCCACACCAGCCACATGATTTGTCCGATGCCGGCGGCGATGCTGGCTTTGACTGGCGCGTGTTCGTCGGCACCTCGGCGATCGAGCAGATCAAAGCGGCGCTGGCACTGGTGGGGCTGCTGGTGCTCGTCGAGCGCGGCTTGCAATGGCTGGTGAGTAGCGCCCAAGCGCCGGCCAAAGCGAAAAAGCTCCCTGCCATGCCCTCGGACGGCTAGAACGACTCTCGCGTCTGTGTCTCGCTGCTCACCCAAGCCGGCGGCTCTGCCGCCGAGAGCGGTGGCCAAGCCACCAGCTTGGGAAAAACGCCAGCGTTGCATTGAATCGAGGTTCACTCCAAGCCGACGAAAGGTTGCAATCGCCGACGCGAGGGGGGAAGATACACCCCGTCGATCGGACGCAATCCAGACCAGTTCGTGCGGCGAGTGGAGGCCAGGGGTGTCACGGGTGAGCGAGTCGTCGAAGTCCTCGAGCCAAGCTGCCGAGGCAGCACCAATCAACGCGGGCGTGCAAGAGGTTTGCTGTCTGCTAGGCCAGCCGGTGGCCGGCAACCCGACCCAGTTCATGATCGAGAAGGCCTTCGCGCGGCTGGGGCTCGATTGGCGCTACCTATCGTTCGAGGTTCCGCCCGAGGCGCTCGGCGACGCGATCCGCGGCATGCGGGCGATGGGTTTCCGGGGCGGCAACATCACCAAGCCCCACAAGGTGGCCGTGATCGAGTTCCTCGATCGATTGTCGCCGGCCGCCGAGATGATGGGGGCGGTCAACTGCATCGTTCGCCAGGACGACGGCAAGTTGCTGGGCGAGAACACCGACGGCAAAGGGTTCCTTGAGTCACTTAAAGAACTGATCAACCCGGCGGGTCAGCGCGTCGTGTTGCTCGGCGCTGGTGGCGCGGCGCGGGCGATCGGCGTCGAATTGGCCTTGGCCGGCGCGGCCAGCATCGCGGTCGTCAATCGTTCAGCCGAGCGAGGCGAGGCACTGGCCAAGCTGTTGCGCGAGAAGGCGTCGGCCAACGCCACGTACGTTCCCTGGGAAGGGGAGTATGAAATCCCGGCCGATGCGCAGGTGGTCGTCAACGCGACGTCGATCGGGCTGTTCGAGCCGGAGGCGCGCGTGCCGGTCAAGTTCGATCAACTCGCGTCGGGCGCGGTCGTGGCCGACGTGATCTTCAATCCGGTCGACACGCGGTTCCTGCACGAAGCCAAAGCCCGCGGCGCGCGGACGCTCGACGGCCTGGGGATGATCGTCAATCAAGGAGCGATCGGCTTCCGGTTGTGGACGGGGCTGGACCCCGACAAAGCGCTGATGCGCGACGCCGTGGAAGAATACCTGGGCGTGTGATGACGGCTGCTATGCCCGTCAGATGATGCGCTATGTCACGCGCGGGGTGCTGAACTGTGGTAAACAGAAATTCCGCGTTTCTGAAACGGCAGAAGATCCCTTCTACTCTCCCCACGATGACAATTCCAAAACACAAAAGACGAACCATCGTCGTTGATGGCACGCAATACCACTGGACGCCCGGGCGGCACCCGCAGGGGTGGATCGTTATCCAGCACGGTTCGGGGAAAGGACCCTACGTCAAAATAGATTTATTTGCGACACCTGCGACCGAGGCAATATTCCCATTTATGAATCCCGCCGAAGTTGAGGCAGCTATACGCTTCGCCCTTTCCGAAGGTTGGAATCCGAGTGGGAACGGAAAAAACCTTTGGCTAGATTTTCAACAATTTGCTCTCCCACAAGATCGCTTTTCCATTCACGCTGAATGAGGCGCACTCGAGAGCTTGAATGGGTTATCGTAGGCGCGAGTTTCGCGGGTGGCACCGATAGCTTGGCTATCGGTGTTGCGAAGCAACAAGAAACTCGATGAGCCACGCGCTGACCCAGTGGAAAGTCGCCATCTGTGCTTGCCGTTGCCTGAGGTTTCTTGCGGCCTGCGGCCGCCCAGGTGCATGCACCTGGGCCACCCTTTGTGACTCGCTCACGATTGTTGCGTTATCGAACCTGCGCGCATGAAAAAGCCCAGGGGGTGGAACCCCTGGGTTTGTGATTCGACAATCGAGCGTGGTTCGCCGCGGCGAATTAACGCTTCGAGAACTGGGTGCCGCGGCGGGCGCCACGCAGACCGTAGTGCTTGCGTTCCTTCATGCGGCTATCGCGCGTCAGCAGGCTGTTCTGTCGCAGCGCCGGTTCCAGCGAAGCGTCGAACAGCTTCAGTGCCCGGGAGATGCCCAGCTTGATTGCGCCGGCCTGGCCGGTCGAACCGCCGCCGTGGGCATTGATGGTCACGTCGACCGCGCTGCGGCGATCGGTCGCCACCAGCGGGGCCAGCACGTCGGCCAAGTCGCGCTCGTTCTTGAAGTACTCTTCGGCCGGGCGGCCATTGACCACCACTTTGCCCGAGCCGGCGTGCAGCCGCACACGAGCGATCGAAGTCTTGCGACGACCGGTGCCCAATGCGTCGCCGGGCGTTCCCTTTACAACAGTGGCCTCTGCCATGACGATCCCTACCTGGTTGCTGATGTGAACTGTGTTGCTGAAGTGAATTGCGTTTTTAGGTCGACTCTCAAGCGCGAGTGACCAAGTTTACTTAGCGCCCAAATCTTTCGGCTCGGGCATTTGCGCCTGGTGCGGGTGCTCGCTGCCGGTGTAAACCTTGAGCTTGGCCAGCATCTTGGTCGCCAGCTTGTTCTTGGGCAACATCCGGCGGACGGCTTCGCTGAGCATCTCGTGGGGGTTCTTGGCCAACCGCTCGCCGGCCGTTTCGCTGCGCAGCCGCGTGTGGCCGGTGTACCAGGTGTATTGCTTCTGCTCGAGCTTGCGGCCGGTCATGACCATCTGCTCGGCATTGATCACGATCACATAATCGCCCGTGTCGACGTGCGGCGTGTACGTGGGGCGGTGCTTGCCCATCAACACCATCGCGATATCCGATGCCAAACGACCGACGACCTTGTCTTTGCCGTCAACAATGAACCACTTGTGTTCGACTTCGGCGGGCTTGGCCAAAAACGTCTTCATTACAAATCACCTTCGTGGGACCGCGGACGGTGCCGTCGGCCAGATGCACGATGCGACCCACCCTGGGGCCGCTCGGCTGGAATATGGGAAACCGCTAATTTACCGCTCGCGGCTTGCCAGTTCAAGGCGGGCAATTTACCTTAAATCCCGAAGTTGCAAGGCCCAGGGCAGTTGGGGCCATGACTTGCCCCGTTTACCACGCCGGGAAGCGAGAAAATCCGCATGAAGCTCGGCATTATCAAGGAAACCTTCCCCGGCGAGACGCGGGTGGCGGCGGTCCCGGCGACGCTAGCCCCCCTGCAAAAAGCAGGTTTAACCGTCATCGTCGAAAGCGGCGCCGGCATGGCGGCCGGTTTTCCCGACCACACGTACGCCGACCGGGGCGCGCTGGTCGTGCCGTCACGAGCCGAAGTCTTTGCCCAGTCGGACCTCCTGGCCCAGGTGCGGACGCTGGGGGCGAATCTCGAAGCGGGCATCACCGACCTCGGACTGTTGCGCAGTGGTCAAACGGTGCTGGGCTTTTCCGACCCGCTCACGTCGCTCGACGCGGCCCAGCAACTGGCCGCGCGCGGCGTGAACCTGCTGGCGATGGAACTCATTCCGCGGATCACGCGGGCCCAGAGTATGGACGCGCTGTCGAGCATGGCCACGATCTCGGGCTACAAGGCGGTGCTGCTGGCGGCGGCCGAGCTGCCCAAGATGTTCCCCATGATGATGACCGCGGCCGGCACGATCTCGCCAGCCAAGGTGCTGGTCCTGGGAGCTGGCGTGGCGGGCTTGCAAGCGATTGCCTCGGCGCGGCGACTGGGTGCCGTGGTCGAAGCCTACGACGTGCGCGCGGTCGTCAAGGAGCAAGTGCAAAGCCTGGGCGCCAAGTTCCTCGACCTGCCACTCGAAACCACCAATGCCCAGGACAAGGGTGGCTACGCCAAGGCGCTGGACGACGAGACGATTCGCAAGCAGCGCGAGCTGCTGACCAAAGCCGTCGCTGCCAACGATGTGGTCATCACCACGGCCGCGGTCCCTGGCAAAAAGGCCCCGGTCATGGTTACCCGCGAGATGGTCGAAGGAATGACGCCCGGCTCGGTGGTGTGCGATCTGGCGGCCGAGCGAGGGGGCAACTGCGAGCTGACGAAACCAGGCGAGACGATCACCTATCGCGAGATTCGCATCATGGGGCCGCTGAACTTGCCGGCCACGGTGCCGCACCACGCCAGTCAGATGTACGCCAAGAACGTGGCGACGTTGCTGTGCCACCTGGTCCACGGCGGCGAGATGAAACTGAACCTCGACGACGAGATCACGCGCGAGTCGCTGGTCGTGCATGGCGGGCAAGTGGTGAATCAGCGCGTGAAAGATTTGATCGCCGCGGCCGGCCACTAGTCGGGCCGCCGCTTTACGTTGACCATGTCCGAGCCTAGTGCCTTGCGAGAGCCAAATCATGCCTCCGACCGAAGCGGCCGTTGACCTGGGCGCGCCGATTACCGCGATCCTGGAATTGTACGTGTTCGTGCTGGCCGGCTTTGTCGGCTATCAGTTGATCACGCGCGTGCCGCCGCTGCTTCACACGCCGCTGATGTCGGCCACGAACGCCATCTCGGGCATTTCGCTGGTCGGGTCGCTGGTTGCGGCGGGCAGCCAATCGAGCACCGCCAGCACCGTTCTGGGACTCGTGGCGGTCACGGCCGCCACCATCAACGTCGTGGGCGGGTTCATGATTACCGATCGCATGCTCAAGATGTTCAAGCGGCAGGAAAAGCAGCAATGAACCGACAGTACCTGATCCAATTCGCGTACCTGGTCGCCTCGGTGCTGTTCATCCTGGGCATTCGCGGGCTGACGCGCCCGGACCAGGCACGACGCGGCATGCAGTTGGCCGCGCTGGGCATGTTGGCGGCCGTGATCGGCACGCTGATGAACCACATGATCGTCGACTACACCTGGATCCTGGTCGGCTTAGTGATCGGTTCGATCATCGGCGCGATCATGTCGGTTTTCATGCCGATGACCGCCATTCCTCAGCGGACGGCCATCTCGCACGCCTTTGGCGCGCTGGCGGCCACGCTGGTCGGTGTGGCCGAATACTACGATCACGTCGGCCACATCGACAGTGTCAAGATGGCCGCGCTTGGCTTCGAGGTGATGTTCGGCTCGCTAACGATCACCGGCAGCTTCATGGCCTTTGGCAAGTTGCAAGGCTTTGTCAAAAGCTCGCCCGTCACCTATCCGCTGCAAAATGCGTCGAACATCGGGCTGTTCATTCTGGCGTTTCTGCTGTTCATCTTCTTGATCTTCAATCCCACGGCCCAGTGGGCGTTTTACGCGATGGTCGTCATCGGACTGGCCGTCGGGGTGCTAATCGTCTTGCCCATCGGCGGTGCCGACATGCCCGTGGTGATTTCGCTGTTGAACAGCTACGCCGGTCTGGCGTCGTCGGCCACGGGTTTCGCCATTCACAACAATGTGTTAATCATCGCCGGCGCGCTCGACGGGGCGTCGGGGTTCTTGTTGTCGATCTTGATGAGCAAGGCGATGAATCGCTCGTTCACCAACGTGATCTTCGGCGCCTTCGGTGGTGGTGACACGGCGGCCGGCCCGGCCAAGAGTGCCAAGGACCTGACGGTCAACGCCATCTCGGCCGAAGACGCCGCCATGCAGTTGGCCTATGCCCGCAGCGTGATCATCGTGCCGGGCTATGGCATGGCCGTGGCCCAGGCCCAGCACCAGGTGCGCGAGCTGGCCGAGTTGGTCGAGAAGCACGGCGGCGAAGTGAAGTACGCCATTCACCCGGTGGCGGGGCGCATGCCCGGACATATGAACGTGCTGCTGGCCGAAGCGAACGTGCCGTACGATCGGCTTTACGATATGGATGAGATTAACTCCGAGTTCCAACGCGCCGACGTGGCGCTGGTGATCGGAGCCAACGACGTCGTGAATCCGGCGGCGCGAAACGATCCATCCAGCCCGATTCACGGCATGCCCATTCTGAATGTCGATCAGGCCAAGCGCGTGATCGTCATCAAGCGAAGCATGAACCCGGGCTTCGCCGGCATCGAGAACGAGCTGTTCTATCAAGAGAACACCAGCATGTACTTCGGCGACGGCAAGAAGGCTGTGCTGGAGCTCGTCTCAGCGATCAAAGCGCTGTAGCGGTTTTCCACACCCCCTGAGCGCGGAGTGGTACGGCAGTCGATCCTGCGGCAAACTGTCGCAATTGCTCTGAGGCGCGATCGTTAAATTCAAGGTTACGGTCGTAATGTTCCCGGGGTGGTGTGGAAACGATTGGTTGCCGTACCCGTCATTCCCGCCTTGGCTGCGGTACTCGTTATTCCCTCGCCGGCGGAAATGACGGCTAGCAAGTCGCTTCACTTTGACAGGCGCTTCGTTGCTTTCCTGTTAAGGTCGCAAGCGCCCGCGTCGCGCGCACTATGATTTGAGTCTACGGTATTGAACGGCCTGGGCCGGAACACAGGTCGATGGTTTGGACCGGGTTTGCCTCACATGTCAACGGTCAATCGTCCGCCCCTCGTGCGTCGGTCAAACGCGCGAGTCAAGACGTTTCCATTTCCTATGCGCTTGGCGCTGGTGGGGATGCTGGTCGCAGCCAGCTTCGCCGGCGGCATCTATGTTGCGCAACGCGCGACGCCGCGCAAGTCGACCCTGGTGCCAGCGGAGGCGCTCACTCCTGGACGCGTCGTGGCCGAGTTCGAGCGTCAAGACGCCATGATGCTCGGCTGCAACGAATTGGTCGACATCTACCCGGAAACGCTGATCGACCTGGTTCGTGAACTCGACGGTCACATCGCGATCGTCGCGCTCGTCCGCTCGCAAGAGCAACGCGTGCAGATGATCGAACTACTGCACAAGCATGGGCTGTCGAGCGACAACATCCACTACTTCGTGTGGCCCGCGGCGTCGATGTGGGTGCAGGACTTTGGCCCCCAGGTGGTCGTCGGGGACGAGCCCCGCATCGTCGACTTTGAATATCACTATCCAAACCGAGGGTTTGACGGCTTGCTGCCGGCCGCGTTCGCGTCGTGGTGTGGCTTGCCGCTGGATCACTCGAACCTGGCGCTCGAAGGAGGCTGCTGGCTCACCAACGGCCAGGGACTGTGCCTGGCAACGAATACTCTGGTGAACATGAATCTCGAGCGCGGTCACAAGCTGCCCGAGATCGCCAGCGCCCTGCGCAAGCATTTGAACTTCAACAAGCTGACCCACTTGCAGCAGTTGAAGGGCGAGCCGCTGGGACATATCGATATGTTCCTGACCCTCACCGGGCCGAACGTCGCGGTCGTGGCCAGTTGCGACCCCGGCGAAGACCCCGAGAACGCCAAGATTTTGGACGACAATGTCCGGGCACTCGCCGAGATTCAAACCAGCAGCGGACCAATGAGCGTGGTGCGATTGCCCATGCCCACGCACCGTGACGGCCAATGGCGGACCTACAACAATGTCTTGTTCGCCAACGATGTGCTGCTGGTGCCGCAGTATCCGGGCGTGGCGTCCGACCTTGACCGCCAAGCGATCGAGACGTTTCAGCGTCTGCTTCCCGCGTGGAAGGTCGTCGGCATCGATTGCACCAAGCTGATCGAGCACCGCGGCGCGCTGCATTGCATCTCGCTGAACATTCCGCGATTGCCGACGGCGCTGCTCGGCGACTAGAACGGCTGTCCTTTTAGCGCGCCTATCGAGGCAGGGCTGGCAGTTTATCACTGGTTCCAAATCAGCGGCTTCGTAGGGCAATTACGGCGATTTGAGATTCTGCTTCAGAAAACCCCAGATGTCGTCGTACCCTTCGGTCGGGTGCCCGGGATATTTCACATGGCACTTCGCCCCGGCGGCCAGGGCCAGTTTCTGGAAGCCCAGTCCCCAATGGGGCGAGTGGACCTTGTAGTTTACTTCCTCGATGTCGTCTGGCTTGATCAGCCCCCACTCGTTCTCAAAGTACATCGGCGCCGCCCCGGCATGCAGCAGCGCGTCGGGGGACCAACGCTTGATGATCGGCAGCAACTCGTCACGCCGCTTCAGCGACTCCTCGAACGAAACACCCAGCGCTGGTGCGCCCCACTTCACGCCCGGCTCCCATTGCTGCATCAATTGCGGATCGATTGTCGGCTGGCTGCGATAGGCGGCCACGCAGGTCACGCGTGACGAGGCGCGTGCGACGGGATCGTCGGACTTCGGATTCGCTCGATCGGCCGAGCAGCCGACGTACAATGCCGGCAGCGCCCCCTGCGAACCGCCTCCCACGGCAATCCGCTGGCCATTCAGATTCCACTTCGACGCGTTCAGCCGCACGAACTGCACCGCCCGGCAGGCGTCGTCCATGATGTACTTGACCGGCTCAGGCTGCTTGTCTTGCACCGCCTCGGTCATGGTCCGCAATTGCACCGCCACGACGGCCACCTCGGCCGGCAGGAAGTAATCGAGCCGAGCCGCGTGCTTGGCCGGCTTCCACAGCCCGCCGTACCAGACGAGCACCGGATAGGGTCCACTCCCGTTGGTCGGCACATAGATGTCGATCAACTGATCCGGGTGCGGACCATATGAAATGTTGGCGTGCGCCGGCGCTGGGGGCGCAGCCTGCGCGGCGAGTGAAGTTGCAACGATCGCCAACATGACGAGCGACGCTACGACGGCGAGGGATTTCATCGAGCAGCGACTCCAACCGAAGAGGAAGGTAATGCAGGCGTGGGAGGAATACGCCGATTCTACCCAGCCGCGAAATCGCTGAGCAATCGCCTTAGCCACCGTTCGCCCCGTTGAGACTCACTTTCGGCAAACCTGCCAAATCAGATTCGGCGAACTCGCGCCGGGCGCGCGGCGACATGATCAGCTCGCGCGAATAGAACAGCCGCAAGGTTTTTGGCTCCCACAGTACACGAGCCCGGTTAATCATCGCCGCCGGCTGCGGTTGATTCCTCGGGTCAGGCGTTCTCAAACCAAGGTGGCACGAACATGATTTCACCAAGCGACAACAAACGAGTCGTGATTGCCGGCGGATCGGGCTTCCTGGGCGTTTCGTTGGCGTTTCACCTGGCCGAGCGGGGCTGGAACGTGACAATCCTCTCGCGTCACGCGCCAAAACCACCGGGTCCGTGGCGACATGTCCCCTGGGACGCCCGGTCGCTCGGCGACTGGAAACGCGAACTTGACGGCGCGGCCGGGCTGGTGAACCTGACTGGGCGTAACGTCGACTGCCTGAAGACGCCGGGCCATCAAGACGAAATCCTCCGCTCGCGCATCGAGTCGACGCGCGTCCTCGGCGCGGCAATGCGCGCGATCGAAGGGCCGCCGCCCGTCTGGGTGCAAATGAGCACGGCACATATCTATGGCGACCCGCCCGAGGTCTGGTGCGACGAAGACTCACCTCCCGGCGTCGGACTGGCCCCGACCGTGGGCACCGCCTGGGAAGCAGCCTTTCGCGAGGCGGTACTGCCAACACAGCGTGGCGTTGTGCTGCGGACCAGTTTCGTCCTGGGACGCGACCGCGGGGCAGGTTGCGGCGCCTTGCGGCGGTTGATGCCGCTGGCGCGCCTGGGTCTGGCGGGGCGTATCGGCTCAGGTCGTCAAGGGATGAGTTGGATTCATGAGACTGATATGAATCGGCTCTTCGAGCGTGCCCTGACCAATCCAACCATGCGCGGCACCTACGTCGCCTCGGCGCCAGCGCCTGTTTCGCAAATTGAATTCATGCGCAGCCTGCGCCGCGCGGTACGCATGCCGATCGGCCTGCCGGCTAGCGCCTGGCTCGTCCGGCTAATGGTCGGCCACGTGTTACGCACCGATCCCGACCTGGCCCTTTACGGTCGCTACGTCGTCTCGAAACGATTGGCCGCCGAGGGTTTCGAGTTCCAGTTCCCGACGCTTGACGCGGCCCTTGATGAGATCATCGCCAATCGCCAGCCAAAGTCGGCCATTACGCAACACTCGTCAATCGCTGGCGACGCCGCTCACAAGGCGTCGATCTGTTCGGCCACGCGGTTGCCCGAGCGGGTGGCCGCGTCCATGCCCCAGGGCATGTTGTCGGCGTGGCAGCCGGCAAAGTGAATCCGCCCGACTGGTTGCATGATGTGCGGCCAGAACTTTTTGAGCGCCCCCTGCGGGAACGGATGCCGCTCACAGAACATCGACCACGGGTCGCGCGACCAATTGTGAACGTACGCCGCCTCGACGGTCTGGCGCTTGCCGGGATAGACCTTGCGAAACGCCGCCATCGCCTCGTCGGGCGTCACATCAGGCTTGCCGCTTCCCATCAGTACGGCCCGCTCGCACGCGACTTCATCGGCCGTCTGATACGTGGTGTACATCGCCGACTCACCGGTTTCGAGATTGATGCTCGGCAGATCCCCTTTCCAGAACTTGTCTCGCGACTGCAGCAGCACGCGCGACTGCGAGCCGAACTTCACGTTTTCGAGTACGTACCGTTTTGACTCGGGCCAGTCGGGCGTCGTCGGAATCTTGGCCAGCAAGGCCAAAGGCAGACAGCAGACCAGGTAGTCCGCTTCGAGCTTCCGCGGCTCGCCGAATTCTTGAAACTCGACCGTCACGCCCGAGTCGCCGTGATCAATTCGCGTGAGCGGGCAACCTAGCTTCACCCGCGGACCAAGCTCACGCGCGAACCGGTCGGTCAGTTCCTGATTGCCGCCAACCAGCCGGAAGACCTCCCGCTTGAAGGATGGCAGCCCGCGGCGTTTCATGATCGCCTGCTGCCAAATCCGAAACAGCGCCGACACTTCATTGAGCCGCGCGGCCGGCGTCTCGTCGCCGCGGCGCATGCCATTGAATCGCAGCCCGGCGTCCGACGCGCCGTCCTTGATAAAGATTTCGCTGGCGGGTACTTCATCGAGCGCGTCGTGCCCCACGCCGAATGGCTGGTACTCGTCGCCAAACGCATCCAGGTACGGGCCAAAATACAATTCTGGCAAGGCGTACCAGCCGTGCTGAACAATGTAATCGAGCTCGCGCTGATTGAACCCAAACGCCTTCAGCACCGCCGGGTCTTGCAATTGCTCCTCGGTGTACCAGCGGCCCTCGATGCGGCGCAGCATGTTGAGACGCCGCGGATAGAACGCGAACGGCAGCTTGAACCGTTCGACGTATTTCCAGTATTGGGTGTAACCGGGTCGCGTGAAATGCTCGGCGCCAACGTCGGCGTACAAGCCATCGGCCAGCGGGTCACGCACCGTCTTCACGTGCCCGCCGGCCCGCATCGACGCCTCGAGCACGGTCACATCATGCCCCCGGTCCATCAATTCAAACGCGGTACACAGCCCGCCGATGCCGCCGCCAACGACAATCACCCGCTTGCGGGCCCGAGCCGCCGCCGCGAAGGCGACCTGGTCCAGTAGCACCGCCGAAGCGATCGCCCCGCCGGCCAGTTGCAGCGTCTCGCGCCGCGAAAACAGGAAAGGGGGCAACGTGCGGCGGGAAATTCGTGGCATCGTAGCGTGCCTCGCGCGAGGGGAATGTAGATTGATCTTGTACTTTGGAACTCGGGCAGACTCGACTTGGCCGAAATTATCAGCCAATATTGATCTATCTCATCAGCCACCCCGGGTCAATCAAGTCACGTACTTTGGTCTGTACTGGGTAATGGTATCCGACGCCTGAAACATCCCAGTTGTCCACGAAGTTCGACGAGCACACGTACATGCCGGGGAAGAAACTTCAAGACGATCTCTGGCAGGGTCTCGTCGCCGCGCAAATTGGCTTGGCAACGCCCGAGGCGGTGATCGCCGCGGCGCGATGGTGCCGCGAGCGCGACCTGTCACTGGCCGGCGCGCTAGTGGCAACGGGTGCGCTCACCGCCGAAGACGAAGGGCTCGTCGAGCGGCTGGCCCAACGGCTCGTCGCGCGCCAGTTGCCGCGACCGCAAGCCGCCTGGGTACAATCGCTCGAACAGGCGCTGGCGTCGGAGGACTCAAACAGTGGCTTCGACACCGTCAGCGATCCCGTCACGCCGGCCGACCCTTTCGCCACCGCGTCGCTCCACGATACGCCCCCCAGCACGCTCGACACGCCACCGGCGCAGGGACTAGCACCCAGCGCAACCTCCCGGTTTCGCATCGTTCGGCTTCACGCGCGCGGCGGGCTGGGGCAAGTTTCGCTGGCCATCGACGAAGAGTTGAGCCGCGAAGTGGCGCTCAAGGAAATTCAATCCCGATTCGCCGACGACCCGGCGTCGCGGGCGCGGTTCGTGCGCGAAGCCGAGATTACCGGCAGCCTCGAACACCCTGGCATCGTGCCGGTCTATGGCATGGGCGTTTCGCCCGACGGGCGACCGTATTACGCCATGCGCTTCATCCAGGGGCGCAGTCTGTGCGACGCCATTGACGAGTTCTATCGCCCCGGCCAGCCCGACGCCGACCAGCGGAAGATGGCCTTTCGCGAGCTGCTGCGCCGGTTCATCGATGTCTGCAACGCGATGGAATACGCCCACAGCCGGGGCGTGATTCACCGCGATCTGAAGCCGGCCAATGTGATGCTCGGCCCCTATGGCGAGACGTTGGTGGTCGATTGGGGGCTGGCCAAGTTGCTCGACGAGACCGATCACGAGCCGCGCCATGCCGTGATGCCGCAGTTGAGTCCCGCCGCGATGACCATGCAGGGTTCGACCATTGGCACGCCGAATTACATGAGCCCCGAGCAGGCGCTCGGCGACCTCACGCGCGTCGGCACGCGGAGCGATATCTACAGCCTGGGGGCGACGCTGTACCATCTGCTGACCGCGCAGGCTCCGTTGGAGTGGGCGCGGCTCGACGAGGTGATCGTCCGCGTGCAGCGCGGCGAGATTCCCCCCGCGCGCCAGGTGCGGGCCGACGTCAGCCCGCCCCTCGAAGCGATCTGCTCGACGGCCATGGCGCTGCGCCCCGACGCCCGCTTTGCCTCGGCCCGTGCGCTGGCCGGCGAGGTCGAGCACTGGCTGGCCGACGAACCGGTGGCCAACTATCGTGAACGGTTTCAGGAGCGCTGGTTCCGGCGGATGCGCAAGCATCGGACCTGGACGATGGCCGTTGCCGTGGTCTTGCCGCTGCTGCTGACGATCGTGACCGCGGCGACCTTCGTCGTCGAAGGCGCCCGTCGCGAGGCGGTGACCCAGCGCGAGTCGGCGCAGCACTCGCTCATCAACCTGGAACTGGCCAACGGGGCGCGCCTGGAAGACGAGGGGGATCCGGGCGGAGCGGCCCTCTGGTACTCCAAGTCGCTGGCCGCGATGGAAGACCTCGATCCACAACAAGCCCGACTCAATCGCTTGCGGCTGTCATTGTTGCTCAAGAACCTGCCTCGGCCGACGCGGCTTTGGGCGCTGCCCTTGCAGCAACAGCGGTGGATCATTCGCAACACGATCTCGCCCAACGGGCAACTCGTGCTGGCCGCCAGCGGTGACGGAAAGGTGTTTGGTGTCGACACAACGACGGGGCGCGAATTGTGGCCGCCGCTGGTTCACAACGAGGTGACTTGCTGGGAAGGTTTCACGCCCGACAACAAGCGGATCGTCACGCAGGTGATTCCCAAGTCGGTTTTCATTTGGGACGCGGCGACGGGCAAGCAACTTGAACCCGCGATCCAGACGCAATATGGCTTCGCCCCTCCCATGGGCACCTCGGCCGTTGAGGCCGACTCGTACATCAGCCCCGACGGGCGCTGGCTGGCGGTGGTCACTCTGCCCGGCAAGGCGCGGGCCGTGGAAGTGTTCAACTTGGAAACTGGCGCGGCGCGAGGCAAGCCGTTGCTCTTTCCCGCCGAGATTCGCGCCCTGAGTTGGAGCGTCGACAATCAGCGTTTGTTGATCGGTTCGAATAACAAGCTGGAAGTGTTTGACCTGGCCACGGGCCAACCGATCGAGCCGGCGATCAACGTGCCCAGCCTCTGGTACGCCACGTTCAGCCCCAATGGAAAGCAGATCGTTAGCGCCAGCGGCGAATCGTCCGCTCAACTGTGGGACGCCCAGACCCACGAGCCGGCCGGGCCGCCGCTGCTTCATCGCGGGGTGGTGACCCGGGCGGTGTTCAGTCCCGACTCGATTCGCATGCTGACCCTGTGTGGCGACCGCACCGTGCGACTGTGGGACACGGCAACGGGCAAACCGGCGGGCGATTCGATCGAACTGCGCGATGCGCCGTTCTCGGCGCGGTTCAGCGCCGACGGCGCGCGATTTGTCACCGTGACGTACGATCACACCGTACAGCTTTTCAGCAGCGCTACGGGCGAGTCGCTGGCCGCGCCGTGGCGGCATCCGGCGGCGCCCGTCGTACAACCGACTGCGGAGGGCGTGCTGATCGCTAACGGCGGATTCGGCGCGCGGTGGGACGTCAGCCGGTCAGCGCGCCTGGGCCACGCGCGACTGACCGATGTCAAACAACTGGCCCACGTGGCCTTTGCTCCAGACGGTTCCACCTTGGCGGCCTATGGCGGCGCTCAAGCCTGGCTGCTTGACCCCACGTCGGGCTCGGTGCGACATGGCCCCTTGGATCACCCGTCGACTGTCAGCGCCGTGGCGCTTTCACCCGATGGCCGCTGGCTGGCCGCGGGTTGTGCCGACGGCTCGGTCCACTGGTGGCAGGCCGACAACGGTAGGCGGCGCGACGCCGCGACGCAACATCAGGGCTCCATTACCCAGTTGCGCTTCGATCCACGCGGCCAACGGCTGGTTTCTTGCAGCGCCGACAAGACGGCCCGCTTGTGGGACGTGGCCACCGGAAAGCCGCTCGAAGCGGTCCTGCAACACGCCGGCCAGGTCAGCGACGCCGCGTTCAGCGCGGACGGACGCTGGCTGATTACCGGCGGCGCTGACGGCGTGGTCAAGGTTTGGGATCCGGCCACCGGAGCGCCGCGCGGCAAGCCGCTGCCTTTGCACGAGCGCGGGCCGGGCGAAATGATCGACGTGCTGGCGTTTCACCCACGAGAGCCGGTGGCCTTGGCGGGGGGGAATCGCGGCGCGTTGCGTGTCTGGGATTTTTCGCGTGAACCCTGGCTGGCGCGCTCGTTCGAAGCCCGCTCGGCCATTGTCCGAGGCATGTTCTCGCCCGATGGCCGACGGCTGCTGACGTCGGGCTTTGACCGCGAGTTCAAGGTTTGGGATTGGCAACAAGCGGACCTGCCCCCCGTCTTGATCCCCACGCGCGACTTGATGATCGATCTCGCGATTCACCCAAGCGGTGAATTCGTGGCCGCGACGACCTTTCGCGGCGTGAAGCTGATCGATCTCGAAACAGGAGAATCGATCGTGCCACGACTGAGCGGTGTGCCGGCCAAGTCGATCGTCTTCAGCCCGGATGGGCAGTGGCTGACCACGCTCGATTTCCAGGAATTGCGATGGTGGCGATTGCAGCCGGCGCCGTTTCCGGCCGAGCAACTCGAAACCATGTGCCAACTGCTCGCGACGCGCAGCATTGACCCGCGCGGCGTGATCAAGCCCTTGGACAGCGGGCAGATTCAGTCACTCCACCAGCGGTTGCTGAAAGAAATCCCGGTCGAGTTTCAACCGTCGCCAGGCAAGACGGGCATGTTCGGCGCGAATTAACTTTCGATACGTTCACCGAATCGGTATCGTGACATCATGGACTGCGTGCTCCTCATTCACCGCTGGTCGCCGTCGCGCCGCTTCGTGGCGAGACTTTTGATGCTGCTGTTATTGGTCGCGGCGTTCACAGGAGTCGATGCTGACTCAAAATTGTTTGCCGCCGAGCCAACCGGAGACCTCTATCAGCTTGGCATCGCGCTGAACCAGCAAGGCATACGCGGGCACTGGCGGCAACTGGGCAAGCCGCAAGCCTGGCGCGGCACCCGCGCCGGGGCGATCCTCGGCGATCGGCTGTACACGGCCGAAGCCAACGGCGCGCTCTACGTCACGCGACTCGACAATGGTCAATGGGCTCAAGTGGCGGCGCCGGGCTTTGATCAGACACGGCTGATGTTCGCCGGCGGCGGCAGTCTGTGGACGATCGAGCAGAGCGGCACACTGTACAAGGTGAACCCGGCCAACGGGGCGTGGGCATTCGTGGGAGCCCAGCGGGCCTGGGTCGGCGCGCGGGCCGGCGCGATCTTGAAAGGCCACCTCTACACCGTCGAAACTGGCGGCGCGTTGCAGGTTGCCAATCTGGCCGACGGCAATCGTTCCCGCGTCGGTTCGGCGAACTTCGACGATGTGACTTCGCTGGTGGCGGCCGGCGATCAGCTTTACGTCATCGACAAGGCTGGCGACTTGGCCAAGATTGATCTTCAATCGGGCTCGCGACAACGCCTTGGCCCGTCGCGGGGCCTGGCCTCGACGTTGGCCGCGACCGTCGTGCAGGACGTCTTGTACACGGTTCGCAACGATGGCACCCTGCATGAAACCCTGTTGGCTGAAGGGCGCGGCCCTCAGCTTGGCAAAGCCGAATTCGCCAACACGGCGTTCCTGTTCGGCGGCCCGCGGCAGTGCTACACGATCGAACGGGATGGCTCGCTGTACGAAGTGTTCTTGCACCCGATCGACAGCATCGACGGTTGGGATTGCTTTCCGCGCGAGTTTGAAAAGGTGTTTCAGGAACAGGCCAAGAGCTTCTATCGCGCGTCCCAAACGCGGCTATTGCTGGGGAAACAGTGTACTCACCAGGCGATTGTCGACCAATTGCGATGGCTGCAGCGCGAGGCCAAGGCCCACGACCAGGTCGTGATCTATTTCACCTCGCACGGAGCGACCGATCCCACGACCGGTTGGAGCGTCGAGACCGCCGACGGCAAAATTCTGCACGCCCATGATCTGAAGGCCGAGTTGGCCAAGCTGGCCTGTCACGCCCTGGTGTTCATCGAAACCTGCGGCAGCGGGGGCTTTGCCGCGGCGCATCAGAACGACCCGCCGGTGCCGGCGAACGTGACGGCGCTGTGCGCCTGCTCGGGCAAGCAAACGGCCAGCAACGAACTCGACATCGCCGCGCTCGAAGGGTTGTGGGGCAAGGCCGACTTCAGCCGCGACGGCGTCGTCGACCTGGACGAGTTGTTACGCTATGTCGAGGCGCGCTACAAGGTGATGTGCCCCACGCCGAACCATGAAGGGCAATTGACCCGCCCCGTGGTGGTCAAGTCGCCGCGGATGCCGGGCTCGCTGCGACTGACCCAGGCTTCGCCCCGGCTGGGGGCGATGGTTCACGATGGTTGGCTGTACGCCGCGCTGATCGGCACGCCGGCGGAAACTCCGAACCACGGCGAGAAGTTCGCCGTCCACGTGCTGGGCTTCAACAATCAGCCGGGGCCCTATTACGTGGCCAACTCGGCGACGCGCGACCAGGTGTGCCTGCCGCATGAAGGCCCGCCGCTCGAAGTCGAGCAGAATGGCGTCTGGTACCCGGCCCGGCTGGTGGCCAAGGTCGGCGATCGGTACAAGGTCCACTACCTGGGCTGGCACGAGGAGGAAGTGGTCACGGGCAACCGCGTCCGCCGCGCGTTCGTACATATCGGCAACTCAGACTAGCCCTTTCAGATTTCACGAGGTCTTTGATGCGATACGTCGAGTTTCGAGATGCGATCCAGCAAGCGCTGCGCCGGTCGCCGGCCGGGCTGACGTGGGGCAAACTGAAAAGCCAGCTCAATTTACCTTACAGCACGCCATGCCCCGCATGGGTCAAGCGGCTTGAGAAGGAAATCGGGCTGTCGCGTGAACGCGGCGCCGAACGAGCGCTCACCTGGAAAGTCGTGCCCGCCAAGGCGGCGCCGTCGAAAAAGCCCCGCCGAGTGAAAGCGGCCCGATAGTCACCAATGCGACTCCACCGCAGTTGCCACAAGGGGATTACGAACATTCCACTTGCACCACAAGAGAGCATCTCGATGCGATCTGTCTGCCTTCATGCCTTCATCGCCTTGTCACTCGCGCTGGGTACGGCGTTTTCGTCTCTGGCAGCGCCCCCTGGGTTCAAATCGCTGGAAATAGGCGACGCGGCGCCTGATTTCTCGCTGCCTGGCGTCGATGGCAAGCAACATGCGCTGGCCGACTTTGCCGATGCCAAGTTGCTGCTGATTGTGTTCACCTGCAACCATTGCCCGACGGCGCAAGCCTACGAGGAGCGGATTATCAAGTTGCATGCCGATTATCAGGATCGTGGCGTGGCGCTGGTGGCCATTTCGCCGAATGATGATCAAGCGCTGCGGCTGGATGAGTTGGGCTACACCGACGTCGGCGATTCGCTCGAAGATATGAAACTCCGCGCCAAGGAGCGAAGCTTCGCGTTCCCCTACCTGTACGACGGCGAGACGCAAAAGACCTCGGCCGCTTATGGCGTGGTCGCCACGCCGCAAGTCTTCTTATTCGACGCCCGGCGCAAATTGCGCTACGTGGGACGGATCGACGATTCCGACGTCCGATTGGTCACCAGTCAAGACACGCGCAACGCCATCGAGGCCTTGCTGGCCGGAAGCGCCGTGCCGGTCGAACGAACCCGCACGTTTGGCTGTTCGACCAAGTGGGCCGAAAAACGCGCCGAAGCCGAGGCCTGGCTGGCCAAGGCCAACCAGGAAACCGCCGAGGTGAAGTCGCTCGATGAAGCGACGCTGCAGAAGTTGGTGAAGAACGAGACCGGCAAATTGCTGTTGGTGAATGTGTGGGCCACGTGGTGCGGGCCCTGTGTGGCCGAGATGCCCGAGTTGGTGGCCATCAATCGCATGTATCGCAAGCGAGACTTTCAGCTGGTGACCATCAGCATCGATGAGCCGGAACAGCGCGATGCAGTGCTCAAGGTTTTGCAAGAGCATCACGCATCGACCACTAACTATTTGTCGACGATCAGCAACCGTGACCGGCTGGCCGACTTGCTCGATGCCAAGTGGGAGGGGCCGGTCCCGCACACGCTGCTGATTCTCCCCGGCGGCGAAGTGTGCTATCGCAAAAGCGGCCAGCTCGACGTCCTGGAACTCCGCCGGGCGATTGTCGATAAACTTGGCCGCACCTACGCCAGCCGCGCCAAGTGACCGGGTCGGTGATCTCTTTCGATTTCTCACCATCTCGCCTGCCGTCATCAGCAATTCAACCATGTGACCCTTCATGGCCGTTACACAGCAGTACACGCCCAGCCGGGCTCGCTATCGAGTCGTGGGCTTGTGCGTGCTGTTGGCGATGGTTACGTACCTCGATCGCGCTTGCATCGCGACCCTGGCGCCGCAGATCATGGCGGACCTGGACCTCGACAAGGACCAGATGAGCTACGTCTACAGCGCCTTTGCGCTGGCCTATGCCGCCTTCGAGATTCCCACCGCGCTTTGGGCCGACCGGCTGGGAACGCGCCTGGTGCTTACACGCATCGTCGGCTGGTGGTCGGCCTTCACGGTGGCCACTGCCGTTGCCTGGGGACAGTACTCGCTAATGGCCATTCGCTTCTTGTTCGGCATGGGAGAAGCCGGCGCATGGCCCTCGGCGGCGCGCACCTTCTCGCAGTGGATACCGCGCCGCGAGCGCGGCACGGTACAGGGAGTCTTCTTTGCCGGCGCGCATCTCTCGGGCGGGCTCACTCCTTCGCTGGTCTTGCTGCTGCTGGGCCATCTTCATTGGCGCATGATCTTCGTGCTGTTCGGGGTGATTGGCTTCGCCTGGGCCGCGGCCTGGCAGCGCTGGTACCGTGACGATCCGGCGCTCGATCCACGAGTGAACGAGGCCGAGCGAGATTTGATCTACGCCGGCCGCGATCTGGCCTCGCCACACGCCATCGATGGGCATTTCTGGCGCAAACTGCTCAGGCATCGCAATGTCATCGCCCTGTGCGTGATGTACTTTCCCAACAGTTTCGTGTTCTACTTTTGCATTACCTGGCTGCCGACGTTCCTGCACGAGAAGCATGGCTTCTCCGATACCGAATTGGGCGTGTTCGCGGGTTTGCCGCTGCTGCTAAGTGTGTTGGCCGACTTGTTCGGCGGCGTGGCCACCGATTGGGCGGTGAGACGATTCGGGGCCCGCCTGGGGCGCGCCGGCGTCGGCTTTGTCGCTTATGCGATGGCCGCCGTGGCGACGGCGCTAGCGACCGTGGTCAGCGAACCGATGGTGGCGGCGTCGTTGATTTCGATTGGCACCGCGGCCAGCATGTTCACGCTGGGGGCCGCCTGGGGAACGTGCCAGGACATCGCGGGCAGCCACACGGCCGCGCTCAGCGCCACGATGAACACGTCGGGGCAGATCGGCAGCATCTTGAGCCCGATCGTCGTCATCTACCTGGCGGAACGATTCGCCGATTGGAACGCGCCGCTGATCCTGATCGCCAGCTTGTTCGCCGTCGGCGCCGCGGCCTGGTGCGTCATCGACCCAAATCGCCGCGTGTTAGATTGATGGAGAAGCCTCCCATGAGTACGCCACGCCGAATTGCCATCGTCACCGGCGCGGGCTCGGGAATTGGCCGAGCCGTGGCGCTGGCGTTGCTGCACGACGGGTACGCCGTGGCGCTGGTTGGCCGTCGCGCCGAGGCGTTGGCTGCCACAAAGGAACTGGCGGGCGAGCACGGCGCGAGCGCGTTGACAGTCCCCTGCGACGTTACCGATCCGGCTGCCGTGCGGTCGCTTTTCGATCGAGTGATGCAAGAGTTCCGCCGCGTCGACCTGTTGTTCAACAACGCCGGCATCGGCGCGCCGCCAGTGCCGCTCGACGAACTCGGCGACGCGCAATGGCGTTCGGTGGTCGATGTGAACCTGTCGGGCGCGTTCTGGTGCATGCGCGAAGCGTTTCGGGTGATGAAAGCCCAGTCGCCGCGCGGCGGACGAATCATCAACAACGGCTCGATCTCTGCTCACACGCCGCGGCCCAATTCGGCACCTTATACAGCGACCAAGCACGCGATTGCCGGGTTGACCAAGTCGGGGGCGCTCGATGGCCGGGCCCACAACATAGCCGTCAGCCAGATCGACATCGGCAACGCGGCCACCGAGTTAACCGAACGGATGAGTCGCGGCGTTCCGCAGGCCAATGGCACGATGGCGCCAGAGCCAACCATGGACGTGCAACACGTCGCGCGAACGGTGCTACACATGGCCGGCTTGCCGCTCGACGCCAACATGCTGTTCGTCACGATCATGGCCACGCAAATGCCGTTCGTCGGCCGCGGTTAAGAGATCGCGTATTTGGCGAGAGCGAGCGACAATCCTTTGCCGGCGTTTGATCCGAGCCAACACGCCAGCCAATTCCGCGCGCGATGGATAGTTTGCGGTTGCCACCGTGCATTTCTTGACAAGCCACCAGGACACGCCTATACAACATTCGCCCTTACATAAGATCATAAGCGTTCAGCGTCGCGGCAGTGGTCTCGACGGCAGATCGATTCCGAGTTGAATAACAACCTTGCCAATCAGAAAGTAGCGCACTCATGAAAATGTTCGCTGTTGCACTCGTCACGATGGTGTTGTTGGGTGGTGGAGCCGCGCTTGCTCAACAGCTAGCGCCGGCGGCCAAGTCCAAGGCGTTTCAAGCGGGTAAGCCGCTGGGCTCGGTGAACGAAGCGGGGCAGTTCGTCCCGCTGACCAGCAACGTCAAGGTCTATGGCAGCTTCCGCTTTGCTGAAAGCGTCACCTACGATCCCACGCGCAACTTGATCGTGGTGATGAACGCTGGCGTGACAGAGAAGCAGGAGCCGAACGATGGCTATGTCTCGCTGTTGAACCCCGATGGCACGGTTCACACGGCCAAATGGATCGGCGCCAC
Organism: Planctomycetota bacterium; assembly: GCA_018242585.1. Lineage (NCBI taxonomy): Bacteria > Pseudomonadati > Planctomycetota > Planctomycetota bacterium. The sequence continues at coordinate 71,975 of JAFEBQ010000015.1, read as the reverse complement.
GCGCGACGGGCTGACGTTGAATCATCCCTTGGGTAGCTGCATCCAAGGGGGCACACTGTACACGGCCGACATCGACACCGTCCGCACGTTCGACTTGGCCACGGGCCAGCCGGGCCGCGCGTACCCGGTGCCGGGCTCCACGTTCCTCAACGGCATTGCCGTGACCAAGGATGGCACGATCTTTGTCTCGAACACGCGGCCGCCGGAGTGCGTTTACAAGATCACGCCGTCGGGCGACGTCTCGAGCTTTGTCGAAGGCAAGCCGCTGGCGCTGCCCAACGGTGTGGCGATTGACCAGGATGGCAACGTGGTGGTGGTCAACGTCGGTGACAACGCCGTGCTGACTTTCGATTCAAATGGCAAGCTCGTCCGCACCGAGCATGCCGCCGAAGGAGGGAACGACGGCATCGTCGTCCTGGCCGACGGCACCAAGTACGTCAGCAGCGTCAAGTTCGGCAGCGTCTCGAAGATTGTCCCGGGGCAGCAGGCCACGATCATCGCCGCCGGCATCCCGAGCGCCGCCTCGATGGGCTACGACTCAAAGCAGCATCAGCTCATTATCCCCATGAACCCCAACAACGCCGTGGCGTTCATTAAGCTGAACAGGTGATTCTACTTTTGGTGGTGGAAGCCTGGTCGCGGTCTTCGCGCCGTTGAATGTGTGGCATGGCGACTGGTCAAACGAGGAGTCGACTTCCGGTGACGATACGAAAAGCCCGGGCCGCCAGTGTCGCGTTTGTCCTCCTTGGGTTGGTGGCGTTCGCGGCGCGGGCCACCGCCGCCGAGCCCCGGCAATCGATCGGGCGCGCGATCGAGAAGCTGAAGACGAAGAAGTCGCTGACCATCGGCTACCTGGGAGGTTCGATTACCGCCGGCGCTGGCGCTTCGGACAGTCGAAAGACCTCCTGGCGGGCGCTCACCACCGCCTGGTTTCAACAGCAGTTTCCCGACGCCACGATCAAGGAAGTCAACGCGGCGATCGGCGGAACAGGCTCCGATCTGGGAGCGTTCCGCTGCCCACGCGACCTGCTGGCCAAGGATCCCGATCTGGTGTTCGTCGAATTCGCGGTCAACGACGGCGGCTCGGCCGAGCAGCGCGTCAAGCGCGCGACCGAGGGGATTGTCCGGCAAATCCTGTTGGCCAATCCCTGGGCGGAGATTGTCTTCGTTTACACCACCACCAAAACCCTGGCGCCGGCGTACGCCCAGGGAGAACTACCCAAGGCGGTCACGTATCACCACGCGATTGCCCAGCACTATGGCATTCCCGAAATTAATGTCGGCCGCGCACTGGTGGAACAGATCGCTCAAGGCAACGGCACTTGGGAAACACTGACCACGGACGGCGTCCACCCCAACGACGCTGGGTACGCGCTGTACATGAAGACGATCGCTGAGTACCTGGCGGCTCATCAGCGCGACACTCCCGCGCCAGGTTCCACCGACTTGCCCGACCCGCTGACTAACGATCCGTTTAGCGGGGCGCACATGCAAGACGTGACCGCGCTCTACGCGCCAGGCTGGACCAAGGAAGAGAAGTCATTCGCCGGGCACTTTCCCCACTATCTGGCCTGCCACGAACCGGGCACGGAATTGGTCCACAAGTTCAGCGGCACCACCATCGGCGTCTTCTGGTTGATTGCGCCGGACAGCGGCGACATCGAATGGAGCATCGATGACAGCCCGCCCCAGCGTCTTTCCAGTTGGGACAAGTACGCTCTCAAGTTCACCCGCGCGAATTACGCGATCTTGTCCGACAGCCTTCCCTCGGGCGAACACACCCTGAAGATCAAGGTGTTGGGCGACAAGAACGCTCAATCAAAGGGAACCTGGATTCGCATCGCGGCGCTGCTGGTGCATTGCGACTGCTGAAATCGCCTCCTTGATGCACCCGCTAGAACTTGCCGCGGCGCGAGACGGCAGATGAGGGTCGCGCGTCAATCGGGCGCGACATCCCACCGACCCGCGCGCTGCCTCGCTTCACCCTTCCATCGAATACGCCGGCAAGTCGTTGACGATGGCCACCGTTTCCAGGCTCACTCGGATCGGCATTATACTTGTCGATCACCTTGAGCAGCGTTTTGTTCTGCCTGCCCGCCGGTGTTTGCTTCGCCATGGAGCAGCCTTCTGAACGTGGGAATCGACGACGGGCGTCGCGGAACGAGCAGTCATATCGCGGGCGGGACAAGCGCGGGGCAACGGAAGTCAGCGTTAGCCAACCTGAACGGTCAGCATGGAAATGGAGCCACCATCCACGCCTTCGATGGGGAACGCAATCGGGTCGTTTTTCTGACTAGTCCCGACAACGTACAGCAGGGGCAGGAAATGATCGGGGGTCGGAATCGAAAGCTGGGCGTCACGTCCCAGTTTCTCGTACTGGATCAGCGGGTCGAACTCGCCGGCTTGTAACATTTGCCGCGCTGCCGACTCGAACCGAACAGCCCAGTCGTAGGGTTCGGACATGTGCTGTCCCCAAGCATAGGTGCGCAGGTTGTGGACGATATTGCCGCTGCCAACGATCAGGATACCCTCGTCGCGCAACGGGGCGAGTTTCCTGCCGATCTCGAAGTGGAATAGCGCCCCCTTCGATTCATCGATGCTCAGTTGCACGACCGGAATATCCGCGGCGGGATAAACATGAGTGAGCACCGACCACGTCCCGTGATCGAGCCCCCAGGAATCATCCAAGTTGACTGGCAACGGCGCGAGCAATTGTTGAACTCGGCGCGCCAGCGTCGGATCGCCGGGGGCCGAGTACTGTACCTGGTAAAGCTCGCGGGGGAATCCGCCGAAGTCGTGGATGGTTCGCGGCGAGGTGCTGATGGTGACGCCTGTGCCGGGGACAAACCAGTGTGCCGAGATGGCGAGAATCGCCTTGGGCCTAGCGATTTCTTTTCCGATGCGCGACCAGCCTTCGGTGAAGTTGTTCTGCCGCAGCGCATTCAAGGGATTGCCGTGGCCAATGAAGAGAGCGGGTAGCGTTTCCGTCAAAGGAGGTCGCCTTTCTGCCATTACGCTAAATGCGATTTAACCCAGGCCACGTAATGGTCCAGCCAGTTCTGGAGGAATTGCCTACTCGCTGGGCCGATGTTGCCTTCTCCATCGAATAAGTCGTCCTTCGCATGGATAAATGCTTCTGGTTGACCCATCGTCGGCACATCCAGATACGCGAGGACATTTCGCAAGTGCTGCTGTGCCAACGCGGTACCGATCGAGCCGATCGATGCGCCAAGCACGCCAGCAGGCTTGCCTGCCCAGACGCTCTGGCCATAGGGGCGTGATGCGTGGTCGATGGCATTTTTCAATACGCCGGGAATGGAGCGATTGTATTCCGGCGTAACGAACAGAAGGCCCCGCGCACCCGCGATGTCGGCCTTGAGTCGTTTGACGGATTCCGCCTGATGGGCGTCATCATCCTGGTTGTACAGAGGCAAGTCGCCAATCGAAACTTGTTTGAACTCGAATTCCGATGGTGCCAGTCGCGTGATACCGGTGGCCAGCTTTCGGTTGAAAGAGTCTTTGCGTAAGCTGCCCACGATTACCGCGATTTGAAACTTGTCCATGCTAATCTCCTAAAAATGCTGCGCGCCGACGGTGGAATCCGCACTGGACAGGCGTAGTTGATGACCTGAACCCTATCACGGCAGTTGGCGAAAGACAACAATCGTTACCGCTGGAAGTCAGCCGTTCGCTTTCCTGGTTGAATTGGTTGCGGCCCCCGCAATCGAGGGCGCCACGGATTTCCAATATTTCCGTAATTCAAGGGAGTCCGCGATGAGCAAAGAGCGATTAGCCGTGCCTTTTGTCACGGTACTGACGTTGCTTCTGCCTCTGGCTGGCGCGGCGCGCGCCGACACCGAATCATTGGAGGCGGAAGTGCGCCAACGGGCCAAGGATGTCGAGGCGGAACTCATCGCATTACGCAGAGACATTCACCAGCACCCGGAGCTTGGCGATCAGGAGAGGCGCACCGCGGGGCTCGTCGCAAAGTATCTGCGTGACCTTAAGCTGGACGTGCGAACAGGCGTTGCACGAACGGGCGTTGTCGGAATCCTGAAAGGGGGAAAGCCGGGACGTATTGTTGCCCTGCGCGCCGATATGGACGCGCTTCCGGTCAAAGAGCCGGCTGGGCTTCCCTTTGCTTCCAAGGAAATGGGGAACTATCACGGAAAGATGGTCCCCGTGATGCACGCCTGTGGTCACGACACGCACACCGCAATGTTGCTGGCAACCGCAAAGGTGCTGGCCAGCATCAAGGACGACCTGCCGGGCACGGTGATGTTCATCTTTCAACCGGCCGAAGAAGGTTCGAGCCTGTTCGATCCGACCTCGGGCCAAAGCTGGGGAGCCAAGCTGATGATGGAGCAGGGCCTCTTCAAGGACATTAAGCCCGACGCCATCTTCGCTCTTCACGTGATGCCTAGTCGTTCCGGCGAGATTGCCTACCGAACTGGCGCCACGACTGCCAGCGGGGATGACCTGGAGATTACCATCACGGGAAAACAAGGGCACGGCGGCATGCCCTGGAACACGGTGGATTCGATCGTGACCTCGGCCAGCATTATCTCCGGGCTGCAAACAGTAGTCAGCCGAAAAGCCAATCTCATCGAATCACCCCTGGTCGTCACGATCGGTACCATCAATGGCGGAACAGCGTCGAACATCGTGGCTGAAACGGTCAAAATGACGGGCACCATTCGGGCATATGACGAGAAAGTTCGGCAGCAGGCACACCGCGACATTCGCCTGACAGTGGAAAAAATTGCGGAAAGCGCGGGGGCGAAAGCCGCCGTATCGATTACGAAGAATTATGACACGACGATCAATAACGAGCACTTGGCGGCACAAATGGCCCCCGTTCTAAAGCGTGCCGCTGATGGCAAGGTGACGACATCGCCGTTGGTGGGAGCGTCCGAAGACTTCTCCGTCTATGCTCGGGAAATGCCCGGATTATTCATTTTCCTAGGCATCACGCCGGTCGATCAAGACCCCGCCAAAGCCGCGCCTAACCACAGCCCTGATTTTTTTGTCGATGAGAGCGCACTGGTGGTGGGAACTCGAACACTGGCCTCGTTGGCGGTAAACTTTCTTGGCGAAGCGCCGAAGAAGTAAGAAGAATTCCGCGAGGCGTGATGATCGCAAGCAGACGCTATCGCACACGATGTTTATCTCGCTGCTTTCCCAACTGGGTCGGCCAGGCTCAACCGCGTGTCGTCAAGACCGAGGGGCAGACGCCGCATCTCGGCACGGCGTCGCTCATTCATTCCGGCGGAAAGGGTGTGAACTCGTACCTCGTATGGGAGCGGGCGCAGCCACAGGGACGGAAATCGAACCGGTTGCGCAAAGCACCGATTGGAGGCTGGTTCGCCGACCTTTCCCAGTATTTCGCGCAGCTCGTGTGCCGTTGCTGGGAGCCGTGCGGCACGTGGAGACGCTTCAAGACGGATTTGGTAGAATTCAGAGAGTTGAATTACCCGTTTACGGAGGAGGAAACCGATGAGCATCGAAAAAATTCGCGACGAAGGGCAAACTTTAGGCATTCCCACGGGCAAAGTGCTGGGAATCGTTGATTCGCGTGCCGATTGCGAAAAGGTTGCGCATGCACTTGCCGCAGCGGGATTTCCCAAGACTGAGGTTCTGGTTGGGGACGCGGGAGTTCAGTTGCTGGAAAGGGTCAATCAATTCTTCTTCAGCGACATGGAAGACCGCGTTCTGCGCCGGCACCTTGAAGAGTTGCGCGCCGGACATGCGATTATCGCCGTCGAAGCACCCTCGGATCGCGTGAATGATGTTGTCCGCGTGGCTTCTGCTAACGGCGCTAGACTCCTTGTTCATTTCGGCTTTTTGGCGGTGACCTGGCTAACTGCGTAATTCCGCAGTCGAGAATGTGATTGCGAACATCGTGACTTGTCATGTGGCGGAGAGAGAATCAGCCCCGGCTCGCTCGTGCCGAGATGATTAGTCCGATGGTTCGCCCCGCGCGCCAGATACGGGATCGGCTCGCCTCGATCAAGCTGCAACTCGACGTGCTGGACCGGTCGCATGATGAAACGGCCGAGTTAGCGGTGAAAGTTTTTGAACTTTCGCAAACCCTGCGGCAGCGGTGGCTTACGGCCGACTACGCCGCCAAGCGGCGAATTTTGGAAATCGTGTTTTTGAACTGCCGACTCGACGACGCAAGTCTCGTCCCACAAATAAGAAAGCCCTTCGACGTGCTCGCCGAAGGGCTTTCTATCTCGTTAAGTCGGGGCGACAGGATTTGAACCTGCGACCTCTTGACCCCCAGTCAAGCGCGCTAGCCAGGCTGCGCCACGCCCCGCGATTTGATTCCGCTTGGGTTCGGCACGCTTGTCGCAACGGCACTGCTGCCAGCAAGACAACGCCATCCAGGCGGAGCTTTCACGTCAAACACGTTCTCGAGTCGCAAAGCCAACTCGCTGGGCGAGTTGCTGCCGGCTGACTTACATCGAAGCAAGCAACACGGCGAACCACGGCGACGCCTTGGGGGAAGCGGCCACTCGCGGTCTTGGGCGATGGAATCGCGCCTGTCGAACAGGGGCCAAGTATCGCAAATCCGCCCCCCGCCCGCAACTCGTTACACGCGGCCGACGCTGGCATTTCCACCCGCAAACGCCCGTATTTCGCCGCCGGTTGTTCGGCCCGGAAAACGGAATACACTATTTTTGAAGCCGGCGACTCTGCCGACTTCGTTCATGGTCTGCATTGCCTGAGCCCAGGCCGTGTTGCCTGCCCACTACTGACACTGTGTCGCCCCCCTGCACCGCTCCACCCTTCCCGCCGAGGAGTCCTCACATCATGCTCAGCGTTTCCTGGTCGAACTCCGCGCGTCGCTCCGCGCTGCTCGTCGCGTCGTTGGCTTTGGCCTTGTTGTCGATCGGTTCGCTGGCAAATGCTCAGAACGAAGGAACCGCCACGATGAAAAAACTCCGCGTGGGCATCATCGGTCTCGACACCTCGCACTGCGCCGCCTTTACCAAGGCCATCAAGGACCCGAACGCGGCCCCCGAATTGAAGTCCATGGAAATCGTCGCCGCCTTCCCCGGCGGCAGCCCCGACGTCGAGTCCAGTCGCAGCCGCGTCGAAGGTTACACGGCCGAGTTGAAGAGCCTGGGCGTGGAGATCGTGCCGTCGATCGATGAATTGTTGACGCGCGTCGATGCTGTGTTGCTCGAAAGCGTCGACGGCCGTCCTCACCTGGACCAGGTGCGACCGGTGATCAAGGCTCGCAAGCCGGTCTTTGTCGATAAGCCGGTGGCGGGCAGCCTGGCCGACGCGGTGGAAATCTTCCGCCTGGCCAAGGAAGCAGGCGTGCCGTTGTTCTCCAGCTCGTCGCTGCGTTACAGCCCTGACCTGATCGCACTGGCCAACAGCGAGAAACTCGGACCCGTGCAAGGGTGCCTGGTCCACTCGCCATGCTCGCTCGAGCCGCATCATCCCGACTTGTTCTGGTACGGCATTCACGGCGTCGAGATGGTCTTCACGCTGATGGGCCCGGGCTGCGTTTCGGTCCAGCGGACCACGACGGCCGACACCGATGTCGTGACCGGCGTGTGGCGCGACGGACGCGTGGCCACGTTCCGCGGCGTGCGCGGCGGCAAGCCGGGCTATGGCGGCATGGTCTACGGCGCCAAGGGGACCGAGCCGATCCTGGCCGAAGGTGGCAAGGCGATCCGCGTCAGCTACCAGCCGCTGTTGGTCGAGATCGGCAAGTTCTTCCAGACCGGCCGCGCGCCGGTGCCCGCCGAGGTGACGACGGAAATCTTCGCCTTCATGGAAGCGGCCGACGAGAGCAAACGCCAAGGGGGCTGCCCGGTCACGCTGGAATCGGTGTTGAAAAAGGCCGAGCAGCAGAATGCGAGCCGGAGCGCGCAATGAGCGTCTGAGACTTTCCATGCTAAGTCTCAATGCCCAATCACCAATGACCAAGTGAAGACGAAGCACGAATGAGAAATGTTGCGCGTTTCTTCTCCGCTTGCGGTTTAGCCGCCGCTGTCTATCTCACATTTGCAGTTCATTCGCCACTGCACGCCGCGGGCGTCGTGCAGGCCGACGTGGTGGTCTATGGGGCGACGCCGGCCGGTGTGTGCGCGGCCATTGGCGCCGCGCGCGAAGGGGCCCAGACGGTCCTCGTCGAACCGAGCCAGTTGATCGGCGGCGTCAACAGCGGCGGCCTCTGTTTCAGCGACTCGAACCAGATGGTGCGCAGCGCGCTACGCGGTTTGTTCGAGGAGTTCCATCAGCGGATCGAGGACGATTACACTCGGCGCGGCATCACTCTTCCCTACCGCGTGGCCGAGAAGGACCAGAGCAAGTGGACTTACGAGCCGCACGTGGCCGAGCGCGTGGCCCTGGCCATGCTTAAAGAAGCCGGTGTGAAGATCGTCACGAGCGCCGTCCTAGCGCGCGTGGAAAAGCAAGACGCGCGGATCACCACCCTGGCCACGATTGACGGAAAAAAGTTCGAGGCCCCGGTCTTCGTTGACGCCACCTACGAAGGCGACCTGCTGGCCGGGGCCGGAGTCAGTTGGACGATCGGCCGCGAGGGGCGCGACGAGTACGGCGAGTCGCTAGCCGGCAAGCAATATCCCAAGCCAGCGATGGCCATGTCGGGGCTTGACGCCAGCGGCAAATTGCTGCCGCTGTTGACGACGACCGACGCCGGCGACGCCGCGGCCGGCGACAAGAACGTGATGGTTTACAGCTTTCGGCTCTGCCTGACGACGACGCCGGAGAACCGCGTGTCGTTCCCCAAGCCCCAGCACTACGACCCGGCGCGGTTCGAAGCGGTTCGTCGCTACTTCGCCCAGGAGAAGAAGCCGATCCTGTTGTGGGATTTGTATCCGTTGCCGAACGGCAAGATCGACGCCAACAACGGGATTGGCAAGCAGTTCTCGATGGGACTGATCGGCGCTGGTAACCGCTGGTGCGAGGCGAGCCCCGCCGAGCGCGCAGCGATTTGGGAAGCGCACAAGCAGTACACCCTTGAACTGTACCAGTTTCTGACGACCGATCCGGCCGTGCCGAGCGAGCTGCGCGAGCAACTGGCGAAACTGGGACTCTGCCGCGACGAGTTCGCCAGCTACGACCATTGGTCGCCCCAGCTCTATGTGCGCGAAGGGCGGCGAATGCGCGGCGCGGCCGTGATGACCCAGGCCGACATCCTGACCACCGGCGCGAAGCCCGACTCGATTGCCGTGGTGTCGTTCCCGATCGATTCCCACGATTGCCAGCGCGTCGCTCGCGGCACGACTGAAGTGATCAACGAAGGGACGATCTTCCCGGTTCGCATCCCGGGCAAGCGGCACGGCTACGCCTATCAGGTGCCCTACCGGGCCATCACGCCGAAGGCCGCTGAATGCGGCAATCTACTGGTCCCCGTGGCGCTGTCAGCGACTCACGTGGCATATAGCTCAATCCGCGTCGAGCCGGCCTGGATGACCATCGGCCACAGCGCCGGCGTCGCCGCCGCGCTGGCTTCCAAGCAAAAGACAGCGGTGCAAGAACTCGACTACGCCGCGCTGCGCAAGCGACTTCTGGCTCAGCGCCAAGTGCTGGATTTGCCTGCGGCTGAGAAGCCTCAATGACCAAGGGGATGTGCCACAGCATCACGCCGCAACACATCCCCTTTTCATTGGTCATTGGGATTTGGACATTGGGGCTTAGCATGGAAGCCCGCGCCTCCCGCAGCGCTCTATCCCAGCGCCTTGATCGCCACTTCGCGGCATTGGCGAATCTCGTCGATCGGGTCCTTGGGGTTCTCTTCGTATTCCAGGGCGATCACCCCGTCGGCGGGGAAGTTCACCTGGCGCAGCGCGTCGAACACCGCCGCCACGTTCAGATGACCTTTGCCCAGGATCACGCCCTTGGTCTTGTCGGCCTGCTCGGCGAAGTCCTTCAGGTGGACGCCGAACAAGCGACCTTGCAGCGAGCGGATGACGTGGACCGGGTCTTCGGCCGAGCGGATAAAGTGACCCAGGTCGGCGCACGCGCCGATGTTCTTGTGATGGTCCTTGATGGCGTCGAGCACGTCGACCACTTTGTTGTAGCGGTGCTTCGGCCCGTGGTTGTGAATGCCGATCCGCACGTCGAACTCCTCGACCAACTTGTCCAGGCTGTCGAACGAATCGGGGTCCGGGTCGGCCGACAGATTGCGAATGCCCGCCAGCTTGGCGAACTCGAACATCCGCTTGTTCTTGTCGTGATCTTTGGTAAAGCGATTCACGCCGTGGGCCAGGCAGGTCAGCTCGAGTCCCTTCATCTTGTCGAGCGTCGCTTGAATCTCACTCGAATCGGTGCTGATCGGGAACATGCCCGGGTACATCTCGATCACGCGAAAGCCCAGGTCGTGGGCGTGCTGCATCGCCTCGGCCACTGGAAAGCCACGCAGCGAGTACATCTGAATGCCGACTTTCAGGTCCGACGCCGCGGCGGCGGCCAACACCGCACGCTGGCTGGTCAGGCAAGCGGCCGCGGCAGCGCCGGCCGACACGCCAAGAAAACGACGACGATCAAGGGTGCGTAGCATGGTCAAAACTCCTGGTTAGCGAGTGAAAGCTGGCAGCGTTGCCGGTGCGCGACACGATGCGCCGATACCGGATGGCGGGTCTGTCCGCCCCGTGGGCTGCCGCTAGAATACAAGCTGAATCTTCCCTTTTCCAGCAACGCGGCGGCGCATGGCTGACAATTCGGGCCCCGATGCTTTCGATCCCGACGACTCGGACGCCGAGCGTGCCGATCCGCTCGCCGCAGGGGCGTTGGGCGATGAAGCGCTGGGCGAAGCCGATTCACTGGAGAACGACGATCCGTTCGCCGAGGTCGCCGCTGACCGAGCCGCCGAGGCCGAACTTGAACCTCCCGAGTCCGAAACGCCGGTCGAAGTTACCGACGAAGACCTGCGCGGCCGCAGCCCTGGCTTTCGCGCCGCCGCCGAAAAGGTTCGCAAGTTCCCCCACACGCCTGGCGTGTACCTGATGAAAGACGCCGCCGGCGTCGTGATTTACATCGGCAAGGCGGTCAATCTGCGCAACCGGGCCGGCAGTTACTTCCTGCGAGCCGCCGCCGAGGACCGCCGCACGGCGGAACTGGTGCGCGAGATCGCCGACATCGATTTCTTGCCCTGCGACAGCGAAGTCGACGCCCTGTTGGCCGAAGCCCGGCTCGTCAAAGATGTCCAGCCGAAATACAACCGCAGCCTGAAAGACGGCAAGTCGTTCCCCTATCTGCAGATTCACATTCGCGAGGACTTCCCCCGCGTCGAGTTCACGCGCCAGCCAGTGCGCGGCGCGAAGCTGTATGGCCCGTTCCCCAGCGCCGGCACCCTGCGCGGAGCGATTCAGGTGCTGCAAAAGATCTTCAAGTTCCGCACCTGCTCGCTGGACATCGAAGACGGCGATCAGCGGTGGCGCTGGTTCCGGCCGTGCCTGCTGGCCAGCATCAATCAATGCACCGCGCCGTGCAACTTGCGCATCTCGAAGGAACAGTACAAGCAAGACATCGCCCGACTGCGAATGTTCCTCGACGGCAACAAGAAGAAGCTGCTCGACGAGATGCGCGGCGAGATGCAGCAAGCCGCCGCGGCCCGCCATTTTGAAAAGGCGGCCCGGCTGCGCGACGACATTCAAATGCTCGAAACGATCGACCGCCGTGGCCGGCTTGACACCCATGCGCAGCCCGAGGTGTTTTACATCGATCCCAAGCGCGGCCTGGCGGGGCTGAAAAAACTGCTGAACCTCCCGCACGTGCCGCGAACCATCGAAGGGGTCGACATTGCCCACCTGGGCGGAGACGAAACGGTCGCCAGCCTGGTCCAGTTCATCGACGGCGTGCCGTTCAAGCCGGGCTATCGCCGCTACAAGATTCGTGGCGTGCAAGGAATCGACGACTTTTCGAGCATTCACGAAGTCGTCGCCCGTCGGTTCCAAGGGTTGCAACAGCGTGGCGACAAGGCGCCGGATATTTTGCTCATCGACGGCGGCCGCGGACAGTTGAACGCTGGGCTCGCCGCGTTCAAGCAACTGGACATCACGCCCCCGGCGGTGATTTCGCTGGCCAAGCGCGAGGAAGAGGTTTACCTGCCCGACCGTGACGAGCCGCTTAGGCCGAGCCGGCACGCCTACTCGCTGCGGCTGTTGCAGTACGTCCGCGACGAAGCCCACCGCTTTGCCCAGCACTATCACCACCTGCTCCGCAAGCGGACGACGTTTGACGAGTGAGGGAAAGTTGCGAGCTGCTGGTTGCGAGTTGCTAGCGAAAGAGAACGGAAGACAATCATGGACAGCGCGAACCAGCTAGGCTCTCCCCTTCTCCTCTAGCAACCCGCAACCAGCAACTTTTTCTTCCCCCATGAACTCCAAGCAGCTGGAAAAACTTGGCGTGCCTGGCCATTGCTTGCGGACGGCGGTGCAGTGCATTGGCCGGGCGGCGAACGACCGCGCGCTCGAAGGGGTCGACCTGCGCGCGCGGATTCAATCGCTGCTGACCGAGCCCAAGCTGTTCGTCGGCGATTCGATCTTCGGCCCGCTGGCGACGGAAATCCTCGACACCGGCGTCGCAGCCGGCCCGCGCGAACCGATCGCCTATCGCACTTGGGGCGAGGCCGACATCGACCCGGCTTCGCACGTCCAGATGCGCGACGCTTGCTCGCTCCCCATGGCCACCGGCGCGGCTTTGATGCCTGACGCCCACGTGGGCTATGGTTTGCCCATCGGCGGCGTGTTGGCGCTCGATAACGCGGTGGTCCCTTACGCGGTCGGTGTCGACATCGCTTGCCGCATGAAGCTGTCGGTCCTCGACGTGCCAGCCGCGGCACTGGGCGAAGCCCGGCAAGCAGATCGCTTTGATGGTGCGCTCGAGCGGGGCACTCGCTTTGGTGTTGGCTCGGCTTACCAGACGCCCATGGACCACCCGGTCCTCGACGCCGATTGGACCATCACGCGAATCACCCGCGAGCATCGCGACAAGGCGGCCAAGCAGCTTGGCACCTCGGGTTCGGGAAACCATTTCGTCGAGTTCGGCGTGCTGACACTGGCCGCCCCCGACGCCGAGTTGGGTCTCGACGGCGGCGAGTATGTGGCGCTGCTCAGCCACAGCGGCAGCCGCGGCACCGGCGCGGCCGTCTGCTCGACCTACAGCGCGATCGCCCGGGCCAAACTTCCCAAGCAGCACGAGTGGGCGGGCCGGTTGGCGTGGCTTGATCTGGCCAGCGAAGCAGGCCAGGAGTACTGGGCCGCTATGAACCTGATGGGGGATTACGCCGCCGCCAACCACGACGTGATTCACCGCCAGGTGAGCAAGCTGCTCGGCGCGCGGATCGTCGCCGGTGTTGAGAACCACCACAACTTCGCCTGGCTCGAAGAGCACGGCGGCCGGCAGGTCGTCGTCCACCGCAAAGGGGCCACGCCCGCGGGTGTCGGCGTGCTGGGAGTCATTCCCGGCTCGATGGCCGACCCGGCCTTCGTCGTGCGCGGACTGGGCAATGCTGAAAGCCTGCACTCGGCGTCGCACGGCGCTGGTCGCTGCATGTCGCGGACTGCCGCCAAGCAGAAGTTCACCTGGAACGCGGTCAAGCGCGACCTGGCCCAACGCGGCGTCCGGGTCCTTTCGGCCGGCGCCGACGAAGTGCCCGGCGTCTACAAGAACATCGAGTCGGTGATGGCCGCCCAGCGCGACCTGGTCGACGTCGTCGCACGCTTCGACCCCAAGGTCGTGAAAATGTGCGGCGACGGGAGCAAAGCGGAGGATTGAGTAGCTAGCGATTAGCGACTAGCAATTAGCGATTAGACAAATGCGCCAAAGCGCGAGCGATGAACACCCCTTCCTTCCAGGGAGGGGCAGGGTAAAGACGCTCCCAGCCATTCACGCCCCGACCATCATTTGCTCAACGGTTCCAGCTTCGCGTCGATCGCTGTTTGCCCCCTAACCGGCGCTTCGCATGTCGACTGCTGACATACGAAGAGCGTGACGTCGTCGGGAGCACTGCGACCCGCAAAGAGTTCATCGAGCGCGGCGCTCTGCGACTTCGTCGGGCGCGCGGCCAGCAGCTTATTCGGCCAGAACCGCGTGCGTAGCGAACCGAAAGCGGCGGCCGCTGTGTCCGCATCGCGTCCCACGGCCACCAACTCGTATGCCGGCCCCAGCCAGCCGTCGAGCACCAACAAGAACTGCCCTGCCGCGCCGGGCGCGCGTTCGACGATCGGCGCGACCATCCGCAAAGTTCGTTCGCACGCTTCCAAGTAATCGCTCCGCCCGAGCAGGCGTCCTAGCTGGGCCAACAGCGTCGCCGCCATGCCATTGCCGCTGGGGGTGGCGCTGTCGTACAGATCGCGCTGGCGGACCAACAGCGCCTCGGCATCGTCGGCCGTGTAGTAAAAGCCTCCCTGCTCGGCGTCGGCAAAGTGTTTCAACAGCGCATCGGCCAGCGTGGCGGCGCGCTCGATCCAGCGCTCGTCGAACGTGGCCTGATACAAGCTGACCAATCCGCAGCCCAGGCAGGCGTAATCGTCCAGGTATCCGGCCAGCCGAGCCTTGCCATGCCGCCAGGTGTGCAACAGCCGGCCTCGCTCATCGCGCAGCGAGGTCCATAGAAACTCCGCTGCTCGGGCGGCCGCTTCCACATAGCGCGGCTCGGCCAATGCCGCTCCGGCCTGGGCGAGGCCGTCGATCATCAATCCGTTCCAGGCCACGAGCACTTTGTCGTCGAGCCCGGGCGGCACGCGCTTGGCCCGGGCCGCCAGCAACACGGCGCGACTGGCCGCCAGTTCGGCTTGCAACTCAGCCGGATCGCGCTCCATTAGCTTGGCGCAATCGGCAATCGACTTGGGCAGATTGAGAATGTTCGTCTCTTCAAAGTTGCCGTGCTCGCTGACGTCGTACACGCGGCAGAAACTGTCGGCCCGCTCGGGGCCCAGCAGTTGCTCGGCTTCGGCCGGCGTCCAGACGTAGTACTTCCCCTCGACTCCTTCGCTATCGGCGTCGAGCGTGCTGTAAAAGCCGCCGGCCGGATCGGTCATGTCGCGCAGGACATAATCGGCCACTTCGCGCACCACTCGGGCCAAGTCGTCGCGCCCACTGGCTTGCCACGCTTCGGTGTAGGCCGACAGGAGCAACGCGTTGTCGTAGAGCATCTTCTCGAAGTGGGGGACCAGCCAGCGGGCGTCGACCGAATAGCGATGAAAGCCGCCGCCGAGCTGATCGTACATTCCGCCGGCCGCCATCCGGTCGAGCGTGTGCGTGACCATCTGCAACAAGCCGTCGTTCTTGAATCGTCGCCAGCAGCGGAGCAAAACGCGCAGATCGACCGGATGAGGAAACTTCGGCTCGCTGCCGAACCCGCCGTAACGGAAGTCGAAGCTCCGCTCCAGCGCCCCGGCCGCTCCGCGCAAGTAGCCCACGATTGTGTCCGGCGCGAGGGTCGCGTCGGGAGCGTCGGCCTTGACCGGCGACGTTTGCAAGCGTTCAACGCTGGCCGACTCGGCAAGATGCCGCGTCAGTTCGTCGGCCTGCTCATGCACCGCGTCGCGGCGCGAGCGCCAGGCGTCGGTCACCGCGACAATGATCTGATCAAAGCCTGGCATCCCCATCCGCCCTGTCGGCGGCCAATAGGTTCCGCCATAGAACGGCTTCAACTCCGGCGTCAGAAAGACCGACATCGGCCAGCCGCCGCGGCCGGTCAGCATCTGGACCGCTTGCATGTAGACCTGGTCCAAGTCGGGACGCTCTTCCCGGTCGACCTTGATATTGATGAACGAGGCGTTCATCTGGGCGGCCAGCGCTTCGTTCTCGAAGCTTTCGTGCTCCATCACGTGGCACCAGTGACAGGCCGAGTAACCGATCGACAGGAAAATCGGCCGATCAAGCGCCCGCGCCGCCTGCAATGCCTCGTCCCCCCACGGATACCAATCCACCGGGTTGTGGGCGTGCTGCAGCAGATAAGGACTCGATTCATGAGCCAGGCGATTGGGCATAAAGGAAGTTGCTAGTTGCTGGTTTCTAGTTGCGAGTTAAAACAGACCTTTGAAAATGGATGGCGTTCGTCACTTCTTTTCTTAAACTAGCAACTAACAACCCGCAACTAGCAACTTCCCTCCCCCACCCCATGCCCCGCACCGAAGCTACCCTGCGAACCGACGCGTTGGCCATCTGGCAAGCGGGCGTTGACGCCGTGCGCAGCGATCGGCTCGTCGAAGAGGCGCTCCACTGCGACGGGTTCACGCTGCGGTTCGCCGACGTCGAGATTCCGCTCGCCGGCGTCCGGCACATCGAAGTCATCGGCGCTGGCAAGGCCGGCACCGGCATGGCCGCCGGCGTCGAACGGGCGCTCGGCCCCGGCATTGTCGCCTCGAAATGGGTCACCGGCTGGGTCAACGTGCCGGCCGATTGTGTACGACAGCTTGAGACGATTCACACCCACGCGGCCCGCCCGCCGGGCGTGAACGAGCCAACGCCCGAGGGAGTGTTTGGCTCTGAGGAGATTCTCCGCCGCGTGGCTGCCCTGCAAGAGAACGACATCTGCATTGCCGTCATCTCGGGCGGCGCGAGCGCCCTGCTGCCAGCGCCGGCCGAGGGAGTTTCGCTAGCCGACAAGCTGGCAATCACGCGGCACCTGAGCGGCGCGGGGGCCAACATCGCCGAATTGAACACCGTCCGCAAACAGCTCAGCCGGATCAAAGGGGGCGGTCTGCTCCGGGCCTGTCGCGCTGGCTGGTTGCTGACGTTGGTGATCTCGGACGTGCTGGGCGATCCGCTGGATTTGATCGGTTCAGGGCCGACGGTGACTGACAGTTCGACGCCACGCGAGGCGCTGGACATTCTGGCCTGCTACGACGCGCTCGCTCGATTCCCCGCAGTGGCCGCCGTGTTGCAAGCGCGACAGACCGCCAATCCCCCGGCCGCGCCGACCACGCAAGCGCGCACAGAAATCATCGGCAACAACGCCACCGCGGTCGACGCCGCGGGGGTCGAAGCTGAGCGGCGGGGTTACTCGATGGCGATGGAGTCGGCGCGGGAATTGGAAGGTCCAGCCGAGCAGATTGGCGTTCACCTGGCGCAAATGGCCCGGCAGATGCGCGACGAACCGGGGCCCGATTGCCTGATCTTCGGTGGCGAGCCAACCGTCAAGCTGGCCCCGCCCGAGTTGCGGGGCCGCGGCGGTCGCAATCAGCAGTTGGCGCTGGCCGCGCTGGACGTGCTGGCCGATGATCCACGCGACATCGTCCTGCTCTCCGGAGGGACGGATGGCGAAGATGGCCC
Source organism: Planctomycetota bacterium (assembly GCA_018242585.1). Lineage (NCBI taxonomy): Bacteria > Pseudomonadati > Planctomycetota > Planctomycetota bacterium. The sequence goes on along the minus strand of JAFEBQ010000015.1, from coordinate 54,707 downwards.
GACCGACGCCGCCGGCGCGATCGTGACCCCGTCGCTGGTCGCGGCAGCCCGAGCGCGCGGCCTCGACTGGCGCGAACACCTGCGCCGCAACGACGCCTATCCCTTCTTTGACCAGTTGGATGGGCTGATCCGCACTGGTCCGACGCACACCAATGTGTGCGACCTGCGCGTGGTGGTCGTCGACCAGCAGGATGCACCGGTGCCACGCTGAGCGACAGGCGCACGCATTGGCCGAGAAACTTACGTCTCGCTTGCAGGATGCCGTCGGGTGGCACGGCCGCTTGTCGGCCGTGTTGCGCAGCAACGAGAAGAATTCTTCCGGTTGGCGATCGCATGATTCTTCTTGTCGCTGCGCGACCCAGCCGCAAGCGGCTGGGCCACCCACATCCCACGTCGAATCGCAATCCCAACTGCGAGCAATCGGCCGCGCCGTGTGTTATGATCGCCGAGACGTTTTCCTTTCAGGGCAAGAGTGAACTATGAAGACAATGACTCGATTCGCCGGTTGGTTGCTGTGCGGCTGGTTCCTGTTGACCGGTGTGGCCGCGGCGGCCGACGCGCCGATCCTTCCGATCGGGCTGGCCCGCGAAGACATTACGCCCAAGTACGGCGTACGCATGACCGGCTACAACAACCGCACCGCCGAAGCGACCGGCGCGAAGCAGAAGCTCTATGCCAAAGCGATGGCCCTTGGGGCCGACGACCAGAAGCCGGCCGTGATCATCACGGTCGACAACCTGGGCATTCCGGCCGCGATGACCGAAGAAGTGTCGGATCGGCTGATGAAGCGGGCCGGCATCGAGTTGGAACGGCTGGCGATTTGCGCGTCGCACACGCATTGCGCCCCGGCCCTCAGCGGCACCGCCGGGTTGATCTTGAATGAACTGACCGACGAACAGCGGAAGCATATCGAGCAATACTCCGACGAACTGACCGACGCGCTCGAACGCGTGGCCCTGGCGGCCTTGGCCGATCGGCGCCCGGCGCAGCTTTCGTACAGCGAAGGACGCGTCGACTTTGCCATGAATCGCCGCGTGATCGTCAACGGGCGCTGGACCCGTTTTGGCGTCGAGCCAGGGGGCATGATCGATCACAGCTTGCCGATGCTCCGCGTGACCGATCCGGACGGGAAGCTGCGCGGGATTCTGGTCAACTACGCCTGCCATTGCACGACGCTCGGTGGCAACTTCAACGAATACTTCGCCGACTGGGCCGGCTGCGCCCAGGAAGCGATCGAGCGCGAGCTGCCCGGCGCCATGGCGATGATCGCCGTTGGCTGCGGCGCCGATGCCAACCCCGAGCCACGCGGCGAAGTGAGCATGGCCGTCCAGCACGGCGAAGCGGTGGCCCGCGAGGTGAAAAGACTGGTCGGCGAGAGGCAATTGCCGCTGGGGCGCGTCACATCGGCGGTCTCGAAGGAGATCGACCTGCCGTTCGATACCTTGCCGTCACGGGCCGAATATGAAGCCCGGGCCCAACAGAAAGGCCCGATTGCCAAGCATGCCCAGGCCCAGTTGGCACGACTCGACGCCGGCAAAGCGCTGGCGACGTTCTTGGGCTATCGGCTGCAAACCTGGATGTTCGGCGACGAGTTGGCGATGGTCTTTATGCCGGGGGAGGTGACGGTCGATTACGCCTTGCGACTGAAGCGCGAGTGCGACAGCCGTCGGCTTTGGATTACGGCCTATGCCAACGACGAGCCGTGCTACATCGCCTCGGAGCGGGTGCTCGGCGAAGGGGGCTACGAAGTCGACAGCTCGATGTACTACTACGACTGGCCCACCCACTTCGCGCCCACGATCGAGGACCAGATTGTGGCGGCGGTGAAGGAAATTCTGCCGGCCGACTATCGTGCGGCCGAGGCCAAAGGGGCCGACACGTGGCAAGGCGAGATCAACAAGCTGATCGCCCGCGACGACCAGCAAACGACCCAAGGCAAGATCGTCTTCATCGGCAGCTCGAGCATTCGCCGTTGGGATCTGACCAAGTCGTTCCCCGATTTGCCGGTGGTGAACCACGGGTTTGGCGGCTCGGAATATCGCGACGCCATTTTCTTCTCCGATCGGTTGCTCGCCGATTATCGCCCCAAGACGGTGGTGATCTACTCGGGGGACAACGACATCAACTCAGGCAAGTCTCCCGAGCAAGTCGCCAACGACGGCGTGTCGCTGATCCGCAAGGTGCGCAAGTCCCTGCCCGAGGCGCGGATCGTGACCCTTTCGATCAAGCCCTGCCCGAAGCGTTGGCGGAATTACGGCGCAGTTCAGCGCGCGAACCAGATGCTCAGCTATTACATCAAGAACTCTGGCGATCGCCGGCTATTGTGGGTGGACGTGTCGTCAACGCTGTTGGGGGACGACGGCATGCCGCGCCCCGATTGCTATGTGGCCGACGGGGTCCACATGACCGACGCCGGCTACGCCCGGTGGGTCGAAGTGCTTCGTCCCTATTTGCTGGACGATTCGAGCGGGACAGTATTGGACGGGAAAACAGTATTGGACGGGAAAGTGGGGAAATGAACGTGGCTGATGAATGGATGGAGCCGCGCGCATGACTCCGAAACGTCCCAGCGGCCGGCAAGGCCCGGCTAAAAAGCCGTCGCAACCTGCGCCGCGCGAAACCTCGCCGACGGCGGTTTCGATCCGCCGCGCGGCCGGTGACGAGTGGCAACTGGTGTTGCCGCGCTGCGCCCAGCAGCGAGCCGAAGACATGGAAGAAGTCGATGCGATGATCGCGGCCGGCGAGCCGGAAATCGCGGCCGACGAGCTGCGATTCTTGCTGCAGGAATGTCCCGACTTCCTGGTTGCGCACCAGACTCTGGGACAGATCGCCCTGGAAGCGGAAGACTTCGCGCTGGCCCGCGGACATTTTGGCTACGTCTTCGACCTGGCCCGCAAAGTTTGGGAACGGGCCGGCGCGCGGGGGACGCTGCCTTATCGAATGATCGAAAACCAGTCGGTACACGAGTCGGGCAAAGGGCTGGGCTGGTCGCTGCATCACTTGCAAAACGACACGCTAGCGCTAGAAGTCGTGCGGCAGCTACTGGCCTGGGAGCCGACCGATCCGCTCGGGGTGAGACCCTGGTTGGGATTGTGGGGGAAAAGTTGCTAGTTGCTGGTTCCTAGTTGCTAGTTAGGGAACCGAAGCGGTGGGTGCAATCGCAAGTTGCGATTCTCTTCCTCGTCCCCCTCTACGTCATCTCCGTGCCAACCTCCGTGCCTCAGTGTCTCCGTGGCTAGGCTTTAGCCGGCCACGAAGTCGGCGGCCCAGGCGGCGAGCTTCTCGGCCCCTTGGCGTTGGCAGAAGTCGCCGAACACTTCCCCTGGCTGACGCTCTTGCTTGAAGAACGTCAACAGCGGTGTCAGCTCCTGGACGATCTCTTCGCCCGGCACGAGATCCTTGTAGATGAAGTTCAACCGATCGCCGAGCGTGCGGCCACCGACAAGGATCGTGTACTTGCCAGCCGTCTTGCCGACCAGGCCGACGTCACAATTGTAAGGCCTCGCACAGCCGTTGGGGCAGCCGGTCATGTGGACGGAAAAAACTTCGTCCGAGAGGCCCAGCTTGGCGAGTTCGGCATCAAGCTGATCGATCACGCCGGGCAGCGCGCGTTCGCTTTCGGTGATCGCCAAGCCGCAGGTGGGCCAGGCGACGCACGCCATCGACCAACTGCGCACGGTGCTGTATTCGTTTGAGAGCTTGACGTGATGCTGCTTGAGAATCGCTTCGAGCTTCTCGCGATCGGCGGCCGCGACGTTTGTGAACAGAATGTTTTGGATCGCCGTCAGGCGGATGTCGGGCTTGAGCGTGGTGCAGATTTCCCGCAGCGCGGTTTTCAGCTCCAAGTACGTCCCGTTCGACAGATGCCCGTCCAGAATGCGGCCATTCTCGACATTCAGGCCGTAATACCAGCGGCCGTCTCCTTGTTCGTGCCAGCCCAGGTGGTTTTCGACGCGCTTGACGTCGGCCGGGTGAGGTGGATCGAGCGTCAGACCTGCGTATTCCTCGACCTTGGCTTTGAACCAGTCGAGCCCCTCGTTGTGGATCAGGTATTTCAACCGCGCGATCTTGCGATCGGCCCGGTTGCCGTAATCGCGTTGGACCATGATCACGGCGGTGGCCACGTCGACCACGTGCTCGGGGCGCACGAACGCCATTCGCTTGGCCACGGCGGGGAACGTCTTCTTGGCGCTGGGGATCACGCCCATGCCGCCGCCGACCAGGAAGTTGTAACCAATGATCTTGCCGTGCTCGACGACCGCCATCAGCCCCAAGTCGTTGGCGTACAGATCGACGCAGTTGTCGTCGGGCAGGCCGATGGCCGTTTTGAACTTGCGCGGCAAATACGTCGGGCCGTAGATAGGCTCGACCTCGGCTTCGGGGGATTCGCCGACTTTCTCTTCCTCGCCGCTGTCGAGATCGCGCAGCCAGATGTCGTAATACGCGCGCGTCCGCGGGCACAGGTGCTCGGCCAACCGATCGGCCAACGCTTGCAGCTCTTGGTGAATCGTGTCGTGCGCGTGGGGTGCCGGGCAGCACATCACATTGCGCTCGACGTCGCCGCAGGCGGCCAACGTCGACAATTTGACTTCGTGTATCCGCTGGATTGTCGACTTCAAGTCCGACTTCAGCACGCCGTGGTGTTGCAACCCTTGCCGGCTGGTGATGCGCAGCGTCCCGTTGGCCAGCTCGTCGGCAATGCTCAGTTCGGCCAGCATCTGGGCGCTGGTCAGCTTGCCGCCGGGAACCTTGGTCCGCACCATGAAGATGTACGACTTGTCGGCCTTGCCACCGCCGGCCGCGCGCGAGGCCGCCCGGGCGTCGCGATTGTCTTGCTGGTAGGTGCCGTGGTTCTTCAGCAGTTGGATGCTGTCCTTGCTGAAGAAGTCGTTTTCGTCGATCAGCTCACTGCTAATTTCTCCGCGGAGAAAGTTGCTGCCGACCTTCATGTGCTCGACAGGGCTGAGTTTTTCCTGTTCTTCGGTGGACATGGGAACTCGCGCAAATAAGAGGACGTAAACGGTTGCAGTAACGCAGGATCGGCGAATGATTAGAAAGACGACCGCATTGGTAGTCTATTCGGCAGTTGACCTAAGTATACGCGAGACGTTTCAAGCTGGCTACGGCATCTCGATGCGTGAAAACCCGGCAAAAATACCGAGCGCCGCTGGGAAAAATCCGGGAATCGACCACGACGGCACGACGGCACGACGTCGGAAAGGAGAATTGGTTTTCTTTCTTCGCCCCGTTTGTCTTACGTCGTGTTCGTCGTGCCGTCGTGGTCGATTCCTCCGGTGCCTTGTGAGGTCGCGCATCGAATCGGTACGATGCGCGTCCGACGTGGTCACCAGCGAACGGAATCAACGAACGAGGCAACCGCATTGGCAGCGCGCATTCTCGACGGCAAGGCCCTGGCCCAGCAGATTCAGGCCGAATTGGCCGCCCAAGTGACCGAGTTTCTCAACGAAGACGGGCTGCACCCCTGCTTGGCCGCGGTTCTGGTCGGCGAGAACCCCGCCAGCGAAGTCTATGTCCGCAACAAGCGGCTGGCTTGCGAGCGGGTGGGCATCGATAGTCAACTGCACCGGCTGCCCGCCACGGCCACTCAAGACGAGCTGCTCGATCTGATCTACCGACTCAACACCGACGAGCGCGTGAACGGCATCCTCGTTCAATTGCCTGTCCCAGCACAGATCGATACCCAGCGGGTGTTGCAGGCGGTCGACCCCTTGAAAGACGTCGACGCGTTCCATCCCGAGAATGTCGGCCTCCTGGTCCAGGGCCACGCCCGCTACTTGCCATGCACGCCGCACGGGGTGTTGCAGTTGTTGCAGCGCAACAACATTCCGCTGGCCGGTCAACACGTCGTAATCGTCGGCCGCAGCGACATCGTGGGCAAGCCGTTGGCCAACATGCTGGTCCAACGCGGCATCGACGCCACGATCACCATTTGCCACAGTCGCACGCGCGATTTGCCAGCGGTCACACGACTGGCTGACATTCTCGTGGTGGCGATCGGCCAGGCTCGTTTCGTCACCGCCGATATGGTGCGCCCGGGCGCGGTCGTGATCGACGTGGGAATGAACCGCGCGGCCGACGGCCTGTGCGGCGATGTCGATTACGCCGGTGTCAGCCAGGTGGCCAGCGCCATCACGCCCGTCCCCGGCGGTGTCGGCCCGCTGACCGTGACGATGCTGCTGCACAACACCTTCGAAGCGGCGAAAATCCAGCAGGAATAGCGGCACTCCCTTGCTCACAGCGACTGAAATGACGCTTCGTCACTTCGATCACTACTGACCCGAGGGTGGTTGACGCTGGCACGGGTGAATTCACTCCGTTACCATATAAGTCACGCCTTGATGGTTGCGCGGCCGGTGGCCACTGTGCCAAGGTCGCCGCATGCCTCGCCCCGCCCATCGTTACGTTTCGGCATCTGAACCTGTCGTACCAGGAATTGCGATGATGCGCCCCGCCACGCTTTGCGCCGCAATGTTTGCTGCTCTCCTTGCATCCTATCCGCCCGCCAGCGCGGCCGAGCCCGAGTGGACGCGCTTTCGCGGTCCCAACGGCACCGGCCTGAGCGAAGCCAAGGACATTCCCACCACCTGGACCGACGCCGACTACAACTGGACGACCACCCTGCCGGGCGTGGGGCACTCGTCGCCGGTCATCTGGAGGCAGCGAGTGTTTCTGATCAACTCGGTCGAGGAAACGGCCGAGCGAATCGTGATTTGCGTTGACACCGAGTCAGGCAAAATCCTCTGGGAGCGCCGCTTCCCGTCGTCGGTACACAAGAAGCATTTGCTCAATAGCTTCGCGTCGGCCACGCCGGCGGTCGACCAAGATCACCTCTACTGCAGTTGGTCGTCGCCTGAAGAGTACACGATCCTCGCGCTCGACCACGCCGGGCGCGACGTCTGGCGAGTGAACCTGGGTCCGGTAATCAGTCAGCACAGCACCGCCGTTTCGCCCGTGGTGTTCGACGGGATGGTGATTCTCGGGAACGACCAGGACGGCATCGGCAAGGACAGCCCCGTTGCCGGGGTCAGCTTTCTGGTCGCGCTCGACTGTAAAGACGGTCACGAGCGCTGGCGCACCAAGCGCGAGAACGCGGTCGTCAGTTACTCGACCCCCTGCGTGCGGCGCTTGCCCGGCGGCAAAGTGGAAATGATCTTTAACAGCCAGGCCCACGGCATCACCGCCATCGATCCCTACACCGGCGCGGTGCGCTGGGAATTGCCGGTCTTGGACAAGCGCTCGGTCAGCTCGCCCGTCATGGCGGCCGGGCTGATCTTCGGCAGCACGGGCTCCGGCGGCGGCGGGAACTACGTGGCGGCCGTGCGACCGGGCAACCCGCCCGAGTTGGCGTATAAGATCACCAAGATGGCGCCCTATGTGCCGACGCTGTTGGCCAAAGACGGGCTGCTGTTCATGTGGGGCGATCAAGGGGTGGTCAGTTGCGCCGACGCCGCCACCGGCGACATCATTTGGCGCGAGCGCTGCAACGGCAAATACTCCGGCTCACCGATCTGTGTCCGCGATCACTTGTACTGTCTGGCCGATGACGGCACCGTCGTCGTCATCAAAGCGTCGCGCGACTTCGAGCAAGTGGCGCGGATTACCTTGGGCGAAGAAGCGCGTTCGACGCCGTCGGTAGCCGACGGGCGGATTTACTTCCGCACCGTCTCGCACTTGTACTCGCTGGGGGGCAAGAAAGTCCTCAGCGCCCGCTAGAGGACGCGCCCGCTATTCGACCACGACGCGCCGTCAGTCGAGATGCAAGGTTCCCCAGCAACAATGACTCGACCCGAGCGGCTTCCCCAGTTCTGGCTCGACGTCGGGGGCACCTTCACCGATTGCTTCCTGCAACATCCCGACGGCCGGCTCGAGCGGGCCAAGGTGCTCAGTTCGGGCGTCACCAAAGGCTCGGCCTGCGCAGGCTCGACGAAAGCGATCATTGTCGATTCTTCGCGCAGGAGCGAAGCGGCGGACTTTTGGCGCGGCTATCGGCTGCGCCTGCTCGATCAGTCGGGCGCTGCGGTGGCCGAAGCCGACGTCGCCGAGTTCGACGCGACTGCCGGCGCGTTGCATTTGACCAGTCCGCTGTCGATCGCGCCGGCCGTGGGACAGGCCTACGAGTTGACCGCCGGAGAAGAGTCGCCCTTATTGGGGATTCGCCGGCTGCTCGGCCTGCGTCTCGATCAGCCGGTGCCGCCATGCCTGGTTCGCTTGGGGACCACGCGCGGCACCAACGCGCTGCTCACGCGCCGCGGGGCGCGAACGGCTCTGGTGACCACGGCGGGGCTGGGCGACATCCTGCACATTGGCTACCAAAACCGCCCCAAACTTTTCGAGCGGACCATCCGCAAGCATCAGCCGCTGTTCAGCGCCGTGGTCGAGATCGAGGAGCGCCTGGCCGCCGACGGCAGTGTGTTGCAAGCCCCCGATCTCGAAGCGGTGCGTCAGCAGTTGCAGGCCCTCCAAGACTCCGGCGTCGAATCGCTGGCCGTTTGCCTGCTGCACGCTTATCGCGAACCGGTCCACGAGCAGTTGGTGGCACAGGTCGCGCGAGATGTCGGCTTTCGCCAGATCAGTCTGAGCAGCGAAGTCGCTCCGCTGGCGCGGATTGTGGCCCGTGGCGATACCACCGTGGTCGACGCCTATCTGACGCCAGTGCTGCGCGACTATGTCGAACGGTTGCGCGCGTCACTCGGCCCTGTCGTTCAGCTTCGCTTGATGACCAGCGCCGGCAGCCTGGTCCGGGCCGAGCAGTTCTCGGGCAAGGACGCGATTTTGTCCGGGCCCGCAGGGGGAGTGGTCGGCTTTACGCATGCGGCCCAGCGGGCTGGGTTCACGCGCGCGATCGGTTTCGACATGGGGGGAACCAGCACCGACGTGGCTCGGTTCGACGGCCACTTCGACTATGAATACGAAACCGAGAAAGCCGGCGTGCGGATCGTCGCGCCGATGTTGGCCGTGCATACCGTGGCCGCCGGCGGCGGGAGCATCTGCGACTTTGACGGCGTGAAGCTGTCAGTCGGCCCGCAAAGCGGCGGCGCCGAGCCCGGGCCGGCCTGTTACGGCCGTGGCGGGCCGCTGTGCGTGACCGATGTAAACCTGTTTCTCGGTCGCATCGTCCCCGAGGCATTTCCGTTTCCGCTCGATCGCGTGGCCGTCGCGCGGCGGCTGGACGAGTTGATCGAGCGCATCGCGACCGCGGCGGGCACGCGGTACACGCGCGAGGATCTGTGCGAGGGATACCTGCGCGTGGCCAACGGCAACATGGCGCGGGCCGTGCAGGCGATCTCGCTGGCTCGCGGCTATGACCCGCGCGAGTATCTGCTGGTGGCGTTTGGCGGCGCGGCCGGGCAACACGCCTGCGCCGTGGCGCACGAGTTGGGGATGACGCGCGTGCAAGTGCCCGACGACGCCAGCTTGCTCAGCGCCCACGGCATCGGCCACGCGCAAATCGCTCGGCACCGGGTCGCGCCAGTCTATCAGCCCTTCAACGCCGACTCGCTGGCCGACGTGGAGCGGCAGTTCGCCAAGTTGGCCGGCGCGGCCCAAGCCGAGGTCGAAGCCGAAGCCGAGGCATTCGAGCGGATCGAAGTGCGGCGGTCGCTCGATCTGCGCTATCGGGGACTCGACACCGCCCTGACGGTCGACGAGCCCGGCGACGGCCGCTGGACCGAGGCGTACGAAGCGGCCCACGAACGGCTGTTCGGCTATCGGCAACAGTCACCGCAGTTTGAAATCGTGGCCACCCGCGTCGAAGTGATTGGTCATACCCTGCTGCACGATCCAGCCCCGACCGCTAGCGCATCTGCAACGGCCGCGACACCCAGCGGGTCGATTGACGGCTGGTTCGCCGGTCATCGAGGCACGACGCCAATCTTCCGGCGCGAAACACTCGCCGCGGGCGCAACCGTCACCGGGCCGGCGCTCGTCGTCGATGTTCATACGGTCACGGTCGTCGAACCGGGCTGGACGTTGCGCGTCCATGATCGTGGCGGCTTGATCCTGGAAGCGGACTCGACTGCTCGTGGAAAGCAAGCGACGGGTGATTCGCAAAACCACGGGGCCATCGACCCTGCGATTGCCGATCCGGTCTGGCTCGAAGTTTTCAATCGCCAGTTTGCCGCGATTGCCGAGCAGATGGGCATCACGCTGCGCCAGACCGCGCGGAGCGTGAACGTCAAGGAACGGCTCGATTTCAGTTGCGCCATATTCACGCGCGACGGCGATCTGGTCGTCAATGCCCCGCATATTCCCGTACACCTGGGGGCGATGAGCGAAACGGTTCGCCGCGCGCTGGCCGACAATCCTGACCTGGCGCCCGGCGACGTGATCGTGACCAACGATCCTTATCGGGGCGGCTCGCACCTGCCCGACGTGACGGTGGTCACGCCGATTCACTCGGCCGACGGTCGCGAGCTGCAATTCGTCGTCGCCAGTCGCGCCCATCACGCCGAGATCGGTGGCAGCCGGCCGGGCTCGATGCCCCCGTTCTCGCACACGCTCGGCGAAGAAGGAGTGTTGATCCGCAACTTCCGCTTGTTCGAGCGCGGACAGCCACGCTGGGAACAACTAGCCGAGTTGTTGCGCTCGGGGCGGTATCCCTCGCGGGCGGTCGACGACAACCTGGCCGACATCGCGGCGCAACTGGCGGCCAATCGGCAAGGCGTGCGCGACCTCGAACGATTGGTGGCCCGCTATGGTTGGCCCATCGTGTCGGCTTACATGCGTCACATCCAGCAAGCGGCGTCGCGAAAGATGCGCGCGGCCCTGGCGCGTTTGCCCCGCGGGGATCATCGCTTCGTCGATCATCTGGACGATGGCTCTCCGATCGCGCTATGCGTGACCATTCAAGAGGCGACGTCCGACGACGCGCCATTGGCCTTGTTCGATTTCGCCGGAACCGGGCCGGTGCTGCAGGGAAACTTGAACGCCAATCGGGCGATCGTGACCGCGGCCGTGATGTATTCACTTCGCCTGCTGATCGACGAGGACATTCCCTTAAATCAGGGGGTGCTGGAGCCGGTTCGTATCACGATTCCCAACTGTCTCCTCAATCCGACCGAGGGAGTCGACCCGGCCGAAAGCCCCGCCGTGGTGGGTGGCAACGTCGAGACATCGCAGCGCGTAGTCGACGTGGTCTTGGGAGCGCTGGGCATCGCCGCGGCCAGCCAGGGGACGATGAACAATCTGTTGTTTGGGGACGAGACTTTCGGCTACTACGAAACGATTTGCGGAGGCAGCGGCGCGACGGCCGAAGGCCCCGGCGCCGACGCGGTGCAGGTCCATATGACCAATACGCGGCTGACCGACCCCGAGATTCTGGAGTTGCGCTATCCGATCCGCTTGCGCCGTTTTGCCATTCGCCATGGTTCGGGTGGCGCGGGGGCCAATCGCGGCGGCGATGGTGTGTTGCGCGAGATCGAATTCTTGCGCCCGCTGGAGGTTTCGATCTTGTCCGAACGTCGTGGCCCGTACGCTCCTTACGGCATCGCTGGCGGCCAGCCTGGGCAACTCGGCGTGAACTCACTTCGTCGTGCTGGCGCGAGCATCGAAGCGCCCGAAGAAATCTTGCCGGCGAAGGTTCAACTGCGTGTTGGCAAGTGCGACAGACTGACGGTCCATACTCCGGGGGGCGGTGGTTATGGAAAGCCGAAGTCGTGAGCAGCTAGTGATATTCCACTAGCCATCATTAGCATTGTTCGATCAATGCATTCGCGCCAAATGTGTCCACGTTTGGCGTCACAACGCGCACTGGCCGATCAACCGCGCGAGCCTGTTTTTATCCACTTGGTTTTCTCACGAACAATTTGCGGAAAAAGAGCGCATACCCGCTATAGTTCATGTAGGCGTTCAGGTTGCCGCCGAGTGGGAAAACGTGGTTATGCCGATCAGTGTTGCTTGTCCGGAATGTGGTCGCCATCTTAAGGCCCCCGACGCCTTGCAGGGGAAGCGCGCGCGCTGTCCGCGTTGTCGCCATGTGGTCGATGTGCCGGCGGTCGATGCGCCGGCGAACGTGGCCGAGGTCGTTGCCGAGTCGCATGTTGCCGTGTCATGTGCAATGAGCGAAGCGGCGGCTCAGCCACCCGCCGAAGCATTGGTCGTGCGGGCTGTCACTCCCGAGATCATGGCGCCAGTTGTTGAGCCGGCAGCGCCCGTCGTCGACCCAGTAATTGCCCTCGCCGCGGCCGAATCGCCATTAACCCTTGAAACAGCGCCAACGGCGGTAGAGCCAACCGCGGCCACGCCGATGGCCGCACCAGCGCCGGAGACTGGCCGACGTCGATCGCATCACGAGCGGTTACAGCGTGTGCCGGTGGCCCCCTGGGAAGAGCATCACCTACCCCGAATCAACCCCGAGTTCGACCTGCCGCGCCGTGTCGACTTGAAGGAAGATGCGGCCACGCCAAGCGCGCCGGCTCGGCCGGCGGCGGTGATTGACGTCGCCGCGAACAGCGACGGCGCGACCCCTCAGCCAAAGGCGAAAGACCCGAGCGAGTTTCTTCGCTCGGGCGATTGGCCCAAGCTGTCTTCGCCACCACCGCCGAACTCAGGCTTCCTCGTGCCAGGTCACGAGGCGGCCGATGGGCAGGCAAGCGCCGCGCCGGCCCCGCCGGTCACGGATCGCGAAGCCGGCGTGGACGGCAATTACGAAGCCCGCGACGACGATGAAACATCACCGGACGCCGACGGCGAGTACGGTGGCGCTCCCTTGGCAATGTCCAGCAACCCGTGGTGGCGATCCAAGATCGCGGCTCTGTTCTCGTTGGCCGTGTTGGTTGCCGCCGGCTGGCTCTTGTTGCAGCCGAACTAAACGCCCGGGCGCATCCATCGCGGTTCAGGTCATGATCCGTCAACGCGCTCTCCATTCAGCGCGGGTACATCGTATGCTCACCCGAGGATGCTTGTTGGGTATTTTGCCAGGCTCACGCTGGGGCGACGTAGTCTTGCCCGCCGCGCGCCGCCGTGACGAGCAGTCCCAGCGCGAGCGTTAGCACGACGATCGACGTCGCATAGGGCGCGGCTGGCGCGACGGTGAAGAGGGGTACGGCAACAGCCGGTCCCAAGATCCGCCCTAGCGACGCGGCGCTTTGCACCACGCCCAAAATGCCCCCTTGCTGCTCCGGACTGCTGCGCCGCGAGATCAGCGCCTGGAGCGCTGGGTTGACCATCGCAAAGCCGGTCACTTCGACCGCCATCGTCACCAGCAGCCAGTCGAAGCTGCCGCGCCAGGCGCTCCAGGCCAACCCGACAAAACCCGCCAGCGCGATCACGCCGCCAGTAAGGGCCAGCGTCGTCTCGGGTAACTTGCCCGCCAGTCGGCGGACCAAGAATCCCTGGGCCAAGGTCAGCACGATCCCCAAGTAGGTGAAGGCCGAGTAGATGGCGATCTCGCGTAGTTGCTCGTGCCCCGAGTAGCCGAAGCCTTTGGCCTTGGTGAAGATGAATTGCAAAGCACCGCTGACGCTGCCGTCCTTAAAATGATCGGCCACGATGCGATCGATCTGCAGCGATAAACTCGACTCGAAGATCGCGAACGAAAAGATCGCGATGAACGATGTCAGCAGCAGCGCGCCAATGGTGGGAATGGAAAGCGCCGTGCGCAGGCCCGCCAGGCCGGCTTGTTCGCGAACTTCGCTCGCCTCGCCGGGATGATGCGACTCAGGCAACAAAAAGATCGCCAGGGCCAGCGCCCCGCCCGACAGGATCGCCGCCACGTAGCCGGGCCAGGGGCTCATCGATGTTTCGCCTCCGACCACCAGCGACACGGCCCCCAACATCGGCCCCAACGTGAAGCCGAGCGCGAAGGCCGCGCCGATCAGGGCCATTCCCTTGGCGCGGTTTTCCTTGGTGGTGGTGTCGGCAATGTAGGCCTGGGCCGTCGAGATCGTGGCCCCGGCAATGCCAGCGCCGATGCGGGCCACGAACAGCAGCACCAGGCTATGCATCGTCGTGGCTACGCCGAACAGCGCGTAGCAAGCGGTCGAGCCTGTCAGGCCGATCATCAACACGGGCCGGCGGCCGATCCGATCGGACAGTCGCCCCCACAGCGGCATGAACAGAAACTGCATGGCCGAGAAGCTCGACATCAACAGCCCAATCGTCCAGCCCGTTTCCTTGGCCGACAGTCCGTCGCTCAGAGCGAATTGCTTGCCATAGACCGGCAGCAGGGGCAACACGATGCCAAAGCCGAGCAAGTCGATGAAGACGGTGAGAAAGATGACCAGCAGCGAACCGGTGCGCATGGCGATGCCGAACCTGGGATGGGACAGACGGAGAGCACGCCTGGTGCGCGCCCGAGCCTACCGATGCTAATCGGCAAGGGGCGTTTGGGCTAGCGGGCTAGACCGCTTCTCGGCATGTTCTGGCAAGTGGGTGGCACGCCCGTCCTTCGGGCGTGGGGAAGCGAGTACCAGCCCCCAATGTACGAGCGGCGATCCCCCACGCCCTGCGCTGCGCTTGGGACGTGCCACCCAACGTGCCCTTTATGGTGCATTCGGGAATCCCCACCATTGCATTCGCTCTGCTGAGGGACCGAGAGCGACGATCGCTCCGGTGATTATTGTGCCCCAGATGGAGCCGATGAGGATCCACAATAATAGTCGCCGCGAGGCACGTTCTTCGACCTTTCGCGTTTTCGCCTGGCCCTCGTCCATGCACGCATTGTAGCACACGCCCGCTCACTCCGGTGCGGCTTTGGCCATCGACTCGGCTCGCATGGCGTCCATCGGCGGGAAGACGTCGTCGACCTTGGTATCGAACAAGTCGCCGATCAGCAAGTCGGTCAGGTGCCCCTTCAGCGTGGGGTTTTTCTTCACGAACCGGCCGAAGCTGAAGCCGTCGTAGTATTCGCAGACCAGCCGCTTCATCCGGTCCACGCCGCGGTTGTAGTCCGGCCCCCACTTTCCCAACAGCGTCCCCGAGAAGTCACGCTGCTGGAACGCTTCGGCAATCGTGTCGGCCGCGAGCATGCCGCTGCGCAGCGCCAGCAGCACGCCCGACGAATACAGCGGGTCCAGGAATCCATACGCGTCACCGATCAACACCCAGCCGTCGCCGGCCACTTCGGTCGAGCGATACGAGTAATCCTTGGTGGCGTAGAACCCGGCACACTGCTCTCCCATTGACACGCGGCGCAGGCACTCGGGGCATTTCTCCAATTCCTCGCGATAAATCTGCTCGTGGCTGCCGCGGCCGTCGAACAAGTAGCGGAAGTCCGCCACGACGCCGACGCTGACCATGTTGTTGTGCAGCGGGATGTACCAGAACCAGCCCTGCTTTCCCTTGGTCTGCAGGACCATCGTGGCCCCTTCGTCGCGCCCCTGGTCGCGATAAGCGCCGCGCCAATAGGTCCAGACCGCTCCCTTCTTCAAATCCTCGATCACTCGCCGGGTCTTCAAGCGATTGGAGATCAGCGCCGATTGGCCGCTGGCGTCGACCACCACGTCGGCCGTCACCACACGCTCGGTCCCGTTTTCCTCCTGAATCCGCACGCCGCACGCCTTGGTCCCTTCAAACAGCACTTCCAGCACGCGGACCCCTTCGTGGGCGTTCACGCCATGTTCCCGGGCGTTGTTCAACATCATGGTGTCGAACTCGCTCCGCAGCACCTGCCAGGTTTGCGAACATTCGTGCGGCTTGTTGTCCCAGAAGTAGAACGGCTCCGAGATGCGGCCACTCTCGCTGACGAACTGGACGCTGTGCTTTTGCACGAAATGGCTAGCCCGCATCTTGTCGAGCATGTTCAGCCGCTGGAGCACCCAATAGGTCTCCGGAATCAGCGATTCGCCGATGTGAAACCGCGGGAAGTGCTCGCGCTCGAAGAGTTCCACCTTGAGGCCATGCTGAGCCAATAACGTCGAGCAGGTGGCGCCGCTGGGGCCGCCGCCGATGACGATCACTTGCGTGTGCTGGTCTGCTGCTTGAGTCATGGTGGGTCTCGCTGGGGAGGTGGGGGTGAGAAGACAGTCGTCTGGTTAGCTGCTTGGTGAGGCTGTTGCTCCGCCGTTGGACCAGTGACTTTCCGATTGTTCGTGAGGTTGGCGGGCGGCTTGTAAGAGGGTTACTAGTTGTTCAAGTTGCGCGCGTGACAAGTGACCTAGTTGCCGATGGTGACACTCGCGGACCGGCTCGTCCATTTCGGTCAGCAGCTTCAGTCCGGCGTCGGTGATGGCGACTTGGACCACGCGGCGATCGCCGGCGCGGCGCCGCTCGATCCAGCCGCGCGACTCCAAGTGGTCGACCATCCGCGTAATGTCCGGTGCTCGCGAGACGAGCCGGGCCTGCAGCACCAAGGTCGGACAACTTTCCGGATGATTGCCACGCAACAAGCGTAGCGCGTTGTACTGTTGAGGTGTCAGTCCGAACCGCTCGAACAGCTCTCCCTCGGCCGTGCGCAACCGGTCGTAGGTCCGCCACAGGTTGAGGAACGCTTCCTGCTCGAGCGAGTCGAAATGCCGGGGCTTGGGTCGGGTTTTCATCGTGCTTGCCATACCGACGAATATAGATGTTCAAACAATCGTCGTCCAGACAACTATCTTCCAAAAATGCCGCCACGGAGGCACAGTGACACGGAGTTTTGCACGGAGAGATCGAGAAGGAAGAGAGGGGAATTGAGGAGGATGATTAGCAATTAGTGTGGCCATAACTATTTATGCCATCATTACTTGTGTGCTTGCCACCCGCTCGATGAATTGCCAGCCCAGGGGCTTGGCTGGGGTGTGAAACCCTGGCGGGATGCGGTCGGCAAGAACCTCGTCGACCACGGCCAGCGCGGTCAGGATCGTCAGAGCATAACCGCCGGGCGTTTGCAGGGTGCCGACGCTTTGATGCCCCTCGTCATCGCGGACCTCGCACCAGAACTCGGCCCGGCTGTCTTGCAACGCCTGGTCATTCGGCCCCGGCGGGCGACGATCGACTTGACTTTGCAGCCAGCGCAAGATTCCCTTCGATCGTAGCAAGGGGGCGAACACACCCAGGATCGACATCTGCCAGGCGTCCGCTCGATCGAGGGCGACATAGGTGGCGATGTTCGGGATGCCGGTCGTGTAATACGCGCTGGCCACGTCCCCCCACGGCACGGCACGTGCTTGGCGCAATCCACTGGGAAAAGAGATCCTGCGCGTACGCGCGATGTCGCGTGCCTGAACAATGCGCCCGGCCGAGCGGTGACGCGGCCCATCGGGCAGACTTTCGAGCATCGTCTTGGCGGTGCCGCGGCTGAAGCCGCCGCTGCTGGTGAAGGCCAGCGTCAAGTGCGTCGCGCCGGGCAACGACTCGGCCACCGCTCGCGCCAGACAATCGCTCGGCACCACGTCAAAGCCAACCGCCGGCATCAGAACCGTGCCGGCCTGCTTGGCGCGCGAATCGAGATGGGCGGCATACTCGATGACGTCGATCTCGCCGGTGATGTCCAAGTAATGAACGCCCGCGTCCAGGCACGCGGCCATCATCGGCGTGGCCGTCTTGGAGAACGGCCCGGCGCAATTGAGGACCAGCGCGACATCGCGCAGGCCTTCACGCACGGCCACTGCATCGGTCAGATCGAACACCCGAGCTTCACAACCGAGCCGCGCCGCCAACGGTTCGATGTTCGCCGCCGAGCGGCCAGCCAGAATCGGCTTGGCGCGCGCCGTGCCGACCGCCTCGGCAATTAACTTGCCGGTGTATCCATTCGCCCCATACAGCAGCCAGCTATCGAGCATTTTGCGTATGCCTTCCGTGAGCGTTGCACCGGAATTCGCGAACGCCGCTGCCCTTGGTCGCCAAGCTCAATGAATGAAGCTTGGTCACGACTCCTTAAAGACGTCATTTTGGCACAAACAAGCCATTAACGAATTCCGGAAGTTGCGCGACGCCATGCGGCCGCCCCGATTCGTCGAGGATCGAACAACCGTAATCGAGGCGTTCGAGGTACTCGACGATCCTGGCCCCATTTTCACCGTAGAGTTCAATATAGAGGGCACCAATCCGCTTCTGTTCGAGTAGCGACTTCGCGCCAGCCAGCGCTGCTAGTTCGTGCCCCTCCACGTCGAGCTTCCAGAGCTGAACCCGGTCGATTGACCGTCGAGCAAGCTCGTCTTCCAACCTGGCCAGCTGAATGGGTGCGCCCTGCGATTCGTCCACGGCGTTTTGCGCGCCGTGTTTCTCCGCGGCGCCGCAAGCGGCCAGAAAAGCCGCTCTGTTGGCGTCACTTAAACCAAGCCGGATGAGTTCGATCGGCAATTGAGGATTTCGGCTCAAACATTCGGCCAGCCAGTCTGCTTGTTCCTGCCCCGGCTCAAAGGCCAGGAGCCGACCGCGCGGAATGAGCGGCGCCAAAGAAAGCGACATTTGCCCGATATTGGCGCCCGAGTCGACAATCACCGCATCGGCGGGCAGATGCGCCGCGGCCCAGCGATGCAACGCCGGCCCTTCGTAGGAGCCGTACACGATCCAACGATGGGTGCTATTGGCCAGATCGAGCTTCCAAACAATCCCATTTGCAGCTTCAACCCATACGATGCCCTGCCGGCTCAACACGCGGCCATAACAACGATCGAGAATCCCCAATTTGCGAGGGAATCCGAAGCGCCGCAGCCAGCGCAATATCCCAGGAAGTTTGAGCATGCCTAGTCTCGCTCGCGCTAATCGGTCAGCTTGAACAATTGCTTAAGGGCCGACAGCAGGTTGTGCGGCACGCCCTTCTTGGCCTCGTCGCGCAGCGATTCGAGCGGCGGATGCAACAGCTTGTTGATCAGCCGATCGTACGATTGGCGAATCTCCTCGCGACTGCGCTCGTCGAGCGCTGGCAACTTGTTGAATAAGCGACGCAGTTCGTCTTCCTTGGGCTGCTGCCAACCTTCACGCAGCCTGCGGATGATCGGCGCGGTGGCTCGATGGTTCAGCTCGGCCATGAACTGGCTGGCTTCTTCTTGGACAATGGCCGTGGCGCGGGGCCATTCCTTCTGGCGCTCGCGGCGGTTCCGCTCGCAGGCCGCCTGTAAGTCGTCGAGCGAGTACAGATAGACGTTCAAACAATCGCTCAGGGCCGGATCGAAATCGCGAGGCACGGCCAGGTCCAGAATGAACAGGTCGCGTTGGTAACGCTCGGCTTCGATGGCGCGGTAGCTGGCCAGTGTGACAATCGGCTCGTCGGCCCCGGTGGTGCTAACCACCAGGTCGGCCTCGCCCAGCGCCGGCATCAGTTCACCCCACGGCCGCGCGGTTCCGTGCCAACGCTCGGCCAGTTGCCGGGCTCGCTCGAAGTTGCGGTTCACGACCGTGACGTGATGCGCCCCTTCGTTCTGCAGATAGCGGAGCGTCTCTTCAGCCATTTCGCCGGCGCCGATCACTAGCACGTGCTTGTCGTCGAAGCGTTCAAAGATGCTGCGAGCCAACTCGGCCACGGCGATGCTGGGAATGCTGACGCGTTTCTCGTTGATCGAGGTTTCGGTCGAGACGCGCTTGGCCACGCGGAGGGCCGCCTGAAAAATCTGGTGCGTCAGCGGGCCGACACTTTGATGCGAAGCGGCCGTTTCGTAGGCCTGCTTCACCTGGGCCGAAATCTGCGGCTCGCCGACGACCATGCTGTCCAGGCTGGCCGCCACGTTGAACAGGTGAGCGACCGCTTCTTCGCCCGTACAGGTGAGCAACTGGCCGAAGAATTCGTCGGTCTTCAGGCCGTGAAACTCGGCGAGAAACTGGGCCATCGCCCGCTCGTCCGGCGCGGCCAGGGGCTCATCACTGGCGGTGTAGACTTCCACGCGATTACAGGTCGACAGCAGCACCGCTTCGGACTGGGGAAAGCGTTGTCGCAACAGGTCGAGCGCTGCGCCGACTTGCGTGGGGCTGAAGGCCAGGCGCTCGCGCTGCTCGACGTCGGACGTGTGATGGCTGAGGCCGATCATTTGTAGCTTCATGATCGCGCCTCCTGCGCCGCCGTGGGCGTCGAGGGCTCGGGCTTCAGGTTGCCATGCTGACTGGGCAACAGCACCCGAACCAGCACCATCAGCAACAAGAACACAAAGCTGACCGTGGTCAGATACGCCACCTTGCGACCGGTGCGGGCCGGGCGGTACAGGCTGCTGAACCCAGCGGCCACGATCACCCAGCCGAGCAGCAGCGCCGAACTCCAAATGATCGGATCGGTCCAGGGGAGCCGACTGATTTCGAGTCGATGGTTCACCAGGTTCAGCACCACGCCCGACAGAAACCCCAGCCCGATCATCACGACCGAAATCCAGATGGCGCGCGAGTTCAGGCGTTCGAGCCATTCCAAGCTGGGCAAGCGAAGCCCTTCGCTCAGCGAGCGCTTGTGTTTCAGTCGATTGGCTTGGACCAGGCACATGGCGCCGCCGGCAAAACCGATGGCCACGGCCACCGTTCCCACCAACAGAAACACGCCGTGAATCTGCCCCCACACGCGCGCGGCATGTGAAGAGACCAGCGGCGCGCGATCGGCCGACCAGGCCGCCACACCGATCAGCCCCAGCACCAGCGGCAGCAAGAACACGCCGAACATCGTCTGTCGATGGAAAGTCAAGTAAAGGTAGATGGCCGTCAGCAACCAGGCAGCCAGCAAGTACCAGTCAAACTCGCTCGACAGCGGCGCCGCAGGTTCCTGCAGGGCCCGATAGGTCAGGTAGAGCGTGTGAGCAAACAGGCCCGCGCCGGCAAAGCCGATCATCAGCGCGCCGCGCACCCCGCTACGAAAGAAGAGCCGGGTGATCTCCAGCGCAAGCGCGACCGCATAGCTGGTGGCGAAGCAGGTGATGCTGATTCCGGCAAGCATGGGTGCGATTGAAGGGTGGGCGACGTGACGCTTGGAAATCGGGGACGAAGCAGGCCAACGAAGCAATCAGGACATTGTACTCAACAATTCAATCGCTTCGCGCTAGGGAAGGCAAACACCCCTCCCTGACAGGGAGGGGCAAGGGGGAGGGTAAAGACGTCGGTGCGTGATCGGCATAGCGATCAGCGGCATTTGAGCAAGGCTACGTCCTTTGGCTTGCAACATTTTCACCCTCACCCGGTTCGCTACGCGAACCACCCTCTCCCTCGACGGGAGAGGGGTAAATGCACGCCGATGGCCAAGCTTACGCCGGCGGTTCTTCGCCCGACTCGTCCAGGCCGTATTCTTTCAGCTTCTTGTGGAGTGTATTGCGGTTAATGCCCAGTCGGGCGGCAGCCTTGATCTGCACCTGGTTGCATTGCGTGAGCACCTGGGCGATCAGTTCGCGCTCGACCCGATTAACGATTTTGGCGTGCAGGTTGTCTTCCTGGGGGCCAGCGTCGGCCAGGCCCTTTTGCACTACCTCGTAGGTCAACGTCTCAAGATCCGGCTCGCGGTAACGAGGATTGCGCCGCCGCGTGTTCCCCAGCACCGCCTCGGGCAGCAGGTCGGCCGTGAACTCGTCGGATGGCGCCATGACGACGGCACGCTCGATGTAGTTCTGCAGCTCGCGCACGTTGCCAGGCCAGTGATAATCCTGCAAGGCTTCCATCGTCTTGGGGTCAACGTGCGTCACGTAACGATCGTTCCGCTCGTTGTAGAAGTTCAGGAAGTAGTGGGCCAACTCCGGCACGTCTTCGCGCCGCTCGCGCAGCGGCGGAATGTGAATCGGCACCACGTTCAAGCGATAGTACAAGTCCTCGCGAAACCGCTCGGCGTCGACTTCTTCGAGCAGATCGCGATTCGTGGCCGCGATCACGCGCGTGTCGACGCGGATCGTCTGAGTGTCGCCGACGCGCTCAAACTCGCGCTCTTGCAGCACCCGCAACAGCTTGACTTGCAGCTTGGGCGTCGTGGAATTGATTTCATCGAGAAACACGGTCCCGGTGTGCGCCGCTTCGAAGCGACCGCTGCGGTTGTCGACCGCTCCGGTGAACGCGCCGCGCACGTGACCAAATAGTTCGCTTTCCAACAGACTTTCAGCCAACGCGCCGCAATTGACGCGGACGAACGGCCCGCCAGCCCGAGGGCTAAGCTGATGGACCGCCTTGGCGATCATTTCCTTGCCGGTGCCGGTTTCACCAAACAAGAGGACCGTGGCGTTGGTCATGGCGACCTTGCGCGTGGTCTTATAGACCTGCTCCATGGCCGGACTCGAACCGATCAAGCCAATGATCGGCGGGCCAGAGGTGTTCGCGCTGCTGGGTCGGTTACTCGGGGGCATCAGTCCATTCCCACGCCACGTGCGGCATACGCTTCCTTGAACGATTGACCGCGAATCGCGCGACGCATCGCGCCACCGCCAGCCGCCGCCACGGCCCGCAGCTTGTTCACCGTCAACAAAGGTCGACGCATTAGCTACCGTCGGTTTTGCTGGGGGCTCCTTGTTCGGGAAGTGGTGCCGCCACGGGGGCCGCGCTAGCTTCGCTGGGCGATTCGAGTTCGGCGGTCGCGTCATTGGCCACGCGCGGGCCGCGGGCGCGATCAAACCTGGCTCGGGCTTCGACGATGTCGAGGACCGCGCCGATCGAAGTGCGCAAGGCCGAGTCAGTCGCGCCCAGCGCGTTGTAGCGATCGTACAGCGATTGCAGCTGCACCGCGGTCAGCAGGATGCCATACCGCGACAAACTTTCCGTCAATGCGCCGAGCGCCGCCCCCCGCGTCTCGGGTGAATGAATCGCGGCACTAGCCAACTCGACCAGGGTGGCTTGCATCTGCGGCGAAGTGAATTGAGCGGCGATGGGCAATGCCGGCCCGCGCACCGCAGCCGAGTGGAGCGCCTGGACGAGCGGCGGTTCGCACCGGCTCAGGTCGTACACCTTGGGCGCTGGCAACCCGGTCGTGGCGATCCACTCAAGCGCGCTCGCCAGGAACAAACGGCGCGCGGCGGTGGGAATGTACTTTTCGCGTGGCAGTTCCTTGAGCTGGCGAACCCAGAACTCGGCCGCCTGGTCGGTCGGGGCATCGATCAGCGCCACGGTCAGCGGCAGCCGACTGGACATCAACATCGCTTCGTCGTAACGGTCAGATGGGGCCAGAATGCCGACCGGGAGATTGGCCGTGCGGTTATCACGCCGCAAAGCGGTGATCAACTGGGCGGACTGATCGGCCAGCATCGTGATGTCGATCAGGACGAATTCGACGTCAGGTGTCTTGATCGCCACGTCCAGCGCGCTGCGATGGTCGACCGCGATCTCGGCTTCGTATCCCTGTCCAACCAGCAAGCCGGCCCGACTGCGGGCCACGGCCGTGCGGCCATCGACGACCAGGGCCTGCTGTTTTCCCCGGCAGCGCAGGAAGTATTCCAGCGACTCGACAACGTAGCTGCTGCCGTCGAATGGCTGGGTGGGGGCAATCGCGGCGATGGCGTTGAGGGCCAGCATACGAATGCGAGGGTCAGCCGCACGAGCCGCCTCGACCAGGGTGCTGGGGCGCGACTCGCGCTGGTGCAACAACGACTCGGTCCCATGATTGCCCAGATAAGCCAGCGCAAAGGCCGCGCTGCGCGGGTCTTGTCGCTTCAAAGCGTCGGCCAGAAAACTCTCGAAGGTGGCGACGTCGTATTCGTTGAAGTTCTCGGCCGTCTGCTTGTCACCGGCATTCGCCAGGATCGACAGGTAGACATTGCGCAGCGCCGTGTTGTGCGGCAAGATGTCGAGGCCGTCGCTGGCCAACTGTTCGGCCAAGGGCAGCCGATTCTCGTCATGACGCAGCTCCGCGGCACGCGCGTAAAGTCGGCCAGCCGCTTGCGACGAAGTTAGTTCGGCGCCAAATAGCTTGGTCGCTTGTCGCAGCGCAATCGCGCGGACTTGGTCGTCCTGTTCGCCTTCGCCAAATGCCGGGCCCAGGACCAGCAGATTGGCATCGTCGTCTTTCAGCCGGGCCAGCGCGCCGATGACGAGTTTGCGGACATTCGAGTTGTCGCCGTCGCGCGCCGCGGCCAGATCGGGCAAGCAGTCGACGCCCATTGCGACCAGGGCATCGATCATCGCCGCCTGAGCCGCCGCTTGCGCATCATCGGCCAGCGCGCCCACGAGCGCCTTCGAGGCCGCTTCGCCTCCCCAGGTCAATTCTTCCGCGGCCGCTAACCGCACCGGGCGCGCAGAGTTCGCCAGGTTGGCGATTCGTTGGTTGATCTTCTCGGCATCGGTAACATTGGCCTTCACCGCCTCCAGAATCTTCTCCTGGAACGGGTCGGCAATTGCCTTCAACGCCGGCTGTCCCGACCATTTCATCAGCGTGCCGGCGCCGTACTCACGATAAAACCGCAGCAGCGCCGCGTCGTCCATTTCGATGCCGGCCAGTCGCGTCAGCAGCGGGGCCGCCGCGGGCGCTTCGCGCAAATCGATCAGCGAGTTGATCACCCGTGCGATGTTCGACGGCTCGGTCGGATTGGTGGCCACCAGATCGCGCGCCGCTGGGTTGGTGATCACCGGCGCAGGTCGCGCGGCCGGCTCTTGCCCCAAGGCCGGCGTCACGAGCAACGCCGTAATCACGGGAAGCCACAAGCAAAGGCGAACCATTCGGGTCATGTCGTCACCCCGGTCTCGGGCAAGCCGAGCTTCTGCCGCCATGCAGCAACCTGGCGAGCGACTTCCGTGGGCGCCGTGGAACCGTAACTGCACATCGCCTCGACCGCGCGGCGCGGGCCGAGCACCTGATAAACTTCGTCGGTCAGGCTGGCGTGGGCCGCCTGAAAGTCCTGGCTGCTGAGTCCGGCCAGTGAAACCTTGCGCTTGATCGCTTCGCCGACCAGCTTGCCGACCACTTCATGGGCGCTGCGCTGCGGCACGCCGCGGCGGATCAGCCATTCCATCAACGTCGTCGCGTCAAGGTATCCATCGTCCAAGCGCGCCGCGATGCTCTCGGTGTTCAAGTGCGCGCCGGCCACCAGCGGCGCCGCCACCGCCAGGCAGTTCGAGACCGTGTCGACGGAATCGAACAGCGGCTCTTTGTCTTCTTGCAGGTCGCGATTGTAGGCCAGAGGCAAACCTTTGATCAGCACCAACAGCCGCGTCAGGTTGCCAACCACGCGGGCGGTCTTGCCGCGGGTCAGCTCCAATACGTCGGGGTTGATCTTCTGGGGCATGATCGACGAGCCGGTGCAGAACGCTTGCGGCAGCGTCAGAAACCCAAACTCCGTCGTGCTCCAGAGAATCCACTCCTCGGCCCACGTGCTCAGGTGTTCCGCAATCAGCGACAGTGCGAACGCCAGTTCGACGACAAAGTCCCGATCGCTCGATACGTCGATGCTGTTGGCCGCCACCGCGTCAAAGCCCAGCCGCGTGGCGACGTCGTGTCGATCGATCGGCAAGCTGGTGCCAGCCAGGGCTGCCGCCCCCAGGCTTAGGACATTCGTGCGCCGACGACAATCGGCCAGCCGGCCCCGATCGCGTTCGAACTTTTCGCAATAGGCCAGCCAGTAATGGGCGGCCAGCACGGGCTGGGCCCGCTGCATGTGGGTGTAGCCGGGGACCACCTGGTCGGCGTCCTGGGCACAGCGACCGACGAACGATTTTTGGAGTTCCACAAGCTGGGCGTCGATGGTGTCGATCGCCTCGCGACACCAGACCCGCAAGTCGGTCGAAACCTGGTCGTTCCGGCTCCGGCCGGTATGTAGCTTGCGGCCCACGTCGCCCAGCCGCTCGATGAGCGCCCGTTCGATGTGCATGTGGATGTCTTCCAACTCGGTTCGGAAGGTGAACCGACCGGCTTCGATCTCCTGCCCGATGTCACGCAACCCTTGCTCAATTTGTCGGCATTCGTCGGCCGAGAGCAGGCCGACCTTGGCTAGCATCTGGGCATGGGCGGTCGAGCAGCGGATGTCGTGCGCGTAGAGTCGGCGGTCGAAGCTGATGCTCTCGGTGAACTGCTCGACACGTTTATCGGTGGGCTGATCAAAGACGCCCGACCATGCTTTGGCTGCCAAAGACCGACCTCGAAAAAACGATCTGGCGACGACTTCAAAACATTCACTGTAAATGGCTTAGAACGAAGCGTCAATCGACCGAAGCCGATGCTTGGCAATCGCGAACCCAACAGATAGGCGCAGCCGTTATGACTGTTCCTTCTATTGCAATCGACCGCTGCTGATGCTCGTCACGCACACCACCATGCGGCAGGGAAACGCTCAACCAAATGCTGGGGCAAACCGGACCTAATCATATGATTCGAGCCACTGCCCGCAGGTTCGGCAGCCCCCGGTGAAACAAGCGGCAAATCTCGTTAGCCCGCAGTCTGTTCGGGTACCGTGGGCTGTTCTCAGGCGGCCAGTAGGTTTTGGCCCCGGTTCGTTGTAGTCTATAGGTCCAACCTAACTTCCCACCTCCCTCGGCTCCCCCTGCCAGCCATGAAATTGACGAGTCTATCGGTCTGTCTCCTGTGTGCCGCCTTTGCTTCGACCGCCCTGGCTCAAGAAGCCGAGCGCCCGAAGTTTTTTACCCAGGCCCCCGCAGTGATGCGCTCGGTCGAAGCCGGCTTGAACGTCAAAGCCGAGCCGGCCGCAGAGCTTGCGCCGGTCGATTGGGAAGCCGGGCCGGCACCGGCCTGGATTTGGGGGCCCAAGGATAGGAAGCGCTATTTTCTGCACGCCAAGTTCAAAGGTGGCACGAAAGCGGCGCGGCTGAAGACCTGCTGTGACAATCACGTCACCGTGTTGCTCAACGGCCAGCAGGTGGCGCACAGCGACGACTGGGCCAAACCGGTTGATGTCGATGTGCAAAGCAAGATTCGCCCCGGCACGAACGAGCTGTTGCTCGAAGTGAAGAACGACGGCGGCATTGCGGCCTGCATCTTGAAGCTGGTCCTCACGCGCGCCGACGGCAAGATCGATTACCTGGTTACCGACGACAAATGGCAAGTTGGCGAATCGCGCGACGACAAGGAACTGGTCTCGGCGCGCGTGATCGGCAAGCTAGGGACCGGCCCTTGGGGCAACCCGATGACCAAGAAGCCAGCGGCCGGCCCCACCGAAGCGCCGTCCGACGTGTTCAGCGTGCTGCCAGGCTTTCAGGTCGAAAAGCTGTTCACCGTTCCCAAGGATCAGGCCGGCTCGTGGGTTAATTTGACCGTTGACGAGAAGGGCCGCCTGATCGCCAGCGACGAGAAGAACTTCGGTCTGTATCGCATCACGCCGCCGGCCATCGGCAGCCAGGACCAGACCAAGGTCGAGCACTTGGACGTGAAAGTGCCGGCCGCGCACGGGCTATTGTTCGCCTTTGGCAGCTTGTACGTGTGCGCCAATTCCGGCGGCGACAGCGGCATCTACCGGCTGCGCGATATGAACAATGACGATCAATTCGACTCGGTCGAGAAATTGTTCTCGATTCGCGGCGCTGGCGAGCACGGACCACACGCGTTGCGCCTTGCGCCGGATGGCAAGAGCATATACGTGCTGGCCGGCAACCACACGCGACCACCGTTCGACCCTGTGCGGAATGCCGCTCCGCAAACGATGGGTGGCGTGCGAACCGAGCCATTGCGCGCCACGCTGCCCGAGCACGCCACCAGCCGGCTCGCGCCGAACTGGGACGAGGACTTGCTGCTGCCGCGCCAATGGGACGCCGGTGGCCACGCCGTCGGCATCCTGGCGCCGGGGGGCTGGATCGCCAAGATCGACCCCGAAGCCAAGGATTGGGAGCTATTGAGCGTCGGCTATCGCAACGCCTTTGACATGGCGTTGAACGCCGATGGTGAAATCTTCGCCTATGACGCCGACATGGAGTGGGACTTCGGCGCCCCCTGGTATCGGCCCACCCGAGTCTGTCACGCCACCAGCGGCAGCGAGTTCGGCTGGCGCAGCGGCACCGGCAAGTGGTCGGCTTATTTCGCCGACAGCCTGCCGCCAGTCGTGAACATTGGCCCCGGTTCGCCGGTGGGCGTCGAGTTCGGCTACGGCGCCAAGTTCCCATCCAAGTATCAAAAAGCGCTGTACTTGCTCGACTGGACCTATGGCACGATGTACGCCATTCACCTGGAACCAACTGGTTCGACCTACGTTGGCCAGAAAGAGGAGTTCCTCTCGCGCGGGGCCTTGCCGCTGACCGATGCGGTGGTCGGACGTGACGGAGCGTTGTACTTCACGGTCGGCGGGCGCGGCACCCAGTCGGAACTGTTTCGCGCCACCTACGTTGGCAAGGAAGCGACGTCCGTGGTTGACGTTCGCGACGCTCGCCAAGCGGACACGCGGGCGTTGCGCCATAAGATCGAGCAACAGCACACGGCCACGCCAAGTGTCGACGCCTTGCCGATGCTCGTCGAGAACCTGGCCCACCATGATCGCTTTGTCCGCTATGCCGCGCGGGTGGCGCTGGAGCGCTACCCGGTCGAGAAATGGCAAGCCCAAGTATTGAACTCAAACCAGTTTGAAACCGTCGTCACCGGCGCGCTGGGCCTGGCGCGGGCCGGGGACCGATCGTTGCAGCCAAAGCTGCTAGCGGCGCTCGATCGGTTCTCGATGTCGGGGCTCGACGAGTTTCAGTCGTTGGAACTCTTACGGGCTTACGAGTTGGTCTTCATTCGACTGGGCGCGCCGACGGAAGCTGAGCGGGCGGCCCTGGGCACCAAGTTTGAAGACTTGTTTCCGCATGCGAGCGATTGGGTCAATCGTGAATTGGCCAACTTGATGGTCTATCTCGAATCGCCCCATGCCGCGCGAAAGCTGGTGCCGCTGTTGAACAAGCCGGGCGAAGTGCGTGCCGATGACCTGAATGAATTGATCGCCCGCAATCCGCGGTACGGCGGGGCGATTGCGGCCATGCAGGCCAACAAGCCCGACGCGCAACAGATTCAATTCGTGTTTGCCTTGCGCAATCTGAAGACCGGCTGGACGCTCGACCTGCACAAGGAGTACTTCCGCTGGTTCACCAAGGCCCACACCTGGAGTGGCGGCAACTCGTTCCAAAAATTCCTGACGAACATTGACAACGACGCCTTTGCCAATGTCTCGGAGAAGGATCGCGTGCTGATCGAATCGTCCGGCGCGCGCCAGCCTTACGTGCCCCCCGAATTGCCCAAGCCCAAGGGGCCGGGGCAAGCCTGGACTCTCGCGGAAATCGTCGCCTTGCAGCCCAAGCTGGCCAACCGCAATTACAACAATGGCAAGAAGATGTTCGCCGCCACGCGGTGCATCGTTTGCCACCGTTTTGCGGGCGAAGGGGGCGCGACGGGCCCCGACCTGACACAACTGGCCGGCCGGTTCAACTTGAAAGACCTAACCGAGTCGATTGTCGACCCGAGCAAGATTGTTTCCGACCAATATCGCGCCTCGATCATTCAAACCAACGATGGCCAGGTAATCACGGGCCGCGTGGTCAGCGAAACCGACGACGCACTGGTCGTGGTGATCAACCCCGAGGACTCGTCCAAGATCGCCACGGTGAAGAAGCAGGACATCGAGAGCCAGGCCGCGTCCCCCATCTCGCTGATGCCGAAGGACTTGCTGAATGTGTTAAATCAGAATGAGGTGCTGGACCTGCTGGCCTATCTGCTGTCACGCGGCAACCCCCAGGATCCGCTGTTCGGTAAGTAACGGGCCGGGGCTAGGAAAAACGCCGCCACAACGCTACGTTCGGAGTCAGAAAGCGCCCGCCAGGACGGCAGGCCTGCTACCGAACTATTCTCAGCCGCGCCGCACGCCGCGAGCTGTCCCGGACTACTCATCTACCCAGCATTCGACGGAGTTGTACTCATGGCTGTCACCTCGACTCAGATGGCATCGCTGATTCGGACACTGCTCAGCGGCGAAGCGGGCGGCAAAACGCTGCAAGACTACCTGGCCAGCATTCCTCGGCTCGAATCGTTGGCCGACGTGCCGTCGGGCACGCCGGTGCTGGTGCGCGGCGACGTTGACGCCAAGCCGGGGCCAAAAGTCGGCGACGGCGACATCCGCCTGCAGTCGATGGTCGAAACACTGAAGTACGGCCAACAGCGCGGCTGGAAGCAGGTGATCTTTGGCCACATCGGCCGCAAGCCCGAGGGGAGCCTCAAGAGCGTTGCCAAGCGAATCGGCGAGTTGCTGGGTACCGATGTGCCGCTGATCGAGGATTGGTACGACGACGCCACGGGCGTGCAGGCCAGCGTGACGGAAAAGATCAAGCAGGCCCCGGCCGGCAGCGTGCTGGTGCTGGAAAACACACGGCGCTGGAAAATCGAGCGCGTGTTGTGGGATGCGTCGGCCGCCGATGCCGACAAAGTAGCCGAGCCACTCGTCGCGTTCGCCAATCAGATGGCCGACAAGGTGGCGAGCGTCTACGTGAACGAAGCCCTATCAGCCGGCAGCCTCGACAGCTCGACCGTCGTCGTCCCCAGCGCGATGAAGCGCGTGGCCTTGGGCAAGTACGTCGCCCGCGAGTTCGACGGGCCCATGCTCCGCTGCCAGGCGGCCACGCTCGTCGTCTTCAGCGGCTTGAAAATCGACAAGCTGGACGACCTGTCCGCCATGATCGCGCGCGGCACGATTCGCTGGGTGTTCACGGCTGGCTCGCTGGCCATGGCGCTGCGCAAAGCCGACGCGCGCCTGAAGGGACAGAACTTGTGCATCGGTTTGGCCGAAGCCGCCGGGCACGAGGACAAGCCCTACTTCATCGAAGAGTCGCGAGTGAAGCAAGCCGAGAAGATGCTCACCGATGGCCGGGCCAAGGGTATTCGCTTTGTGCTGCCGGTCGACTCGATTCTGCAAGACGGCCGCGCGTCGGATACGATTGGTCCCGCGGATCAGCAGTTTGACATCGGCCCCAAGTCGAGCATCGTGTTCGCGGAGGCGGTCGGCGAGTTCATCAAGACCGAGGCCGCTGGCGGTCGCAAGCCAGTGGCTTTTCACAACGGCGTGTTCGGCATGTTCGAGGATCCTCGCTTCGAGAACGGCACCAAGAACTTCATCGCGCAACTCAAGCGGATGAAGGACGCGGGCGTCGAGGTCTATGTCGGTGGTGGCGAAGGGGGCGCGGCCCTCGACAAGTACGGCCAGCACGACTGGGTGACCCACTGCTTCACGGCGGGCGGAACCGTGTTGAACGCTTTGGGCAGTTCGCCCGTACCATACTTGGTGGCCCTGTCGGCGGCCGCCAAGCGTTAAAGTCACTGGTGGTTTGCCTATTTAATCGCGCCGACAAGCGACGCGAGGTTGCGCCTGCGTTGCTGGCGCTGGTGATCTGGCATCAATTATTTGGCAGTGATTTAGGGACGAACCTTGGCTTTGGCGAGACAAAGTTGACTTTAACGGCAGACTCGTCACCAGCGACGCCCGCAAAGTTTCACTAGTCGCCCCGCGCCATGTACATGGCAGAGTCTTCGCAACCGGCACCACCGGAATTCGGGCTATTGCGATTCCAGGTTGTTCACGAAGGGGGTCGATAGCGTTCGGTAGCATTGGGCATCGGACCCAAAACATCGAACTCGCGACTCCCCTTTAGGAGACTTCCCGTGAAAGCTCGTTTTGCATTGGCGATTGCCATCGCCTGCCTTGCAGCCAATGTTCAGGCTGCGACGCTGATGGAACGGATGCTCGGCGGCGGCTGCTGCAAGCCGAGCTGCTGTGAGCCGACTTGTTGCGCCCAGGCCGCTTGTGAACCTAGCTGCAAGGCCGCGTGCGAACCCAGCTGCTGCGCCAAGGCTTGTGAGCCGAGCTGCTGCGCTGCTCCTTCGTGCTGCGAATCGTCGTGCTGCAAGTCGCATTGCACTCCGATCCGCGACCTGCTTGATCGCCTGCACGCTCGTCACTGCTGCCAGTCAAGCTGCTGCGAACCGAGCTGCTGCGCCGCCCCGAGCTGCGCTGCTGCTTGCGAACCTAGCTGCAAGGCCGCTTGTGAACCTAGCTGCTGCGCCGCCCCGTCGTGCTGCGAATCGTCGTGCGGCAGCTGCTGCCGTGGCACCCCGGTTCGCGACTGGCTGCGTTCGCTGTGCTCGTTCCACCGCTCGAGCTGCTGCAACAGCGGCTGCGGGTCGTGCTGCGAGCCCAGCTGCAAGGCCGCTTGCGAGCCGAGCTGCTGTGCCGCCCCGTCGTGCGGCAAGTAACCCTTGCTGACCGACGAGCTGAGCAGAACGCCTAGCTCTTAAACCAGACGACCCCGGGTGGCGACCAACGCTACCCGGGGTCGCTGTTTTTTGGGGTAGTCAGTTGTCAGTGGTCCGTTGTCAGTTGCACTCCGCTTCTGGCTAACTGCTAATCGCTAGCCGCTAATCGCTCTGACAACCACTGACCACGGACCACTGACAACGGACCATTCCGGCCGGAACTTTCTCTTGGCTCCCAGCGTCTAAAAAGCCGTTGGCAAGCCTAAACCAGTCGTCTCCCTGGCTATTTCCGGCCGGAACTCTCAAAAAAGCTTGACTCCGGGCCTGTCGCTTAACAGTCTGGAAGGGATTCGCTGTTTTTGCCGGCCACGACGCCCAGGGTGTCATTGGCACGGAGCGGTCGCGGGCCGTGTTGCCCACCGAGGCGCTGGCTGCGCGTTCGCGCGGTTAACCCGCTGACAGGTCAATGTTGTCGAGAGGAAAGATCGTTATGGCTTGCGCTGCATGGCGTCGCGCGTTTCATGGGGCCCTGATCGTTGGTCTTGTCACCGGAGCGATGACGGCCCGACTTTCCGCCAGCGAGGCGGATGCCAAGCTGCTGAACGAACAAATCGCCGCCGGCGAGTTTTCCTCGGCTATCGAGTTGGCCAACCGCCAGGCCGACCGCGCCACGCGGGATCGCTGGCTGGCCCAAGTTGCCACCGCCCAGCGGAACGCCGGCGCCAGCCAGGCGTCGCTTTCGACCATGGCCCAAGTCCGCGACGATCGTTATCGCAGCGAAGCATTGAACGAAATGCAGTCAGCACCCGTCGGCCAGCAAGGGGCCGGCGTGGTACCCGACTTTGACTCACTGATCACCCTGCTCAAGGAAACCATCGCCCCCCAGTCGTGGGCCGACACCGGCGGCACGGGCGCCGTTAAGGAATTTCGTGGCGGAGTCTCGGTCGACACTCGCGGCATGATGCGAAAGCTCGACACGGACAAGAGCAAGACGCTGGCCTCGGCGCGCAGCGGCGCCAAGACCGGTAGTGCGACCCGGCTGCAAAGCCCGTCGAACCTGCGCAAAGTCTCGCTGACGCGTCTGGAGCGCGAGATTCAATTGCGCGTCGCCGCCGGCAAGCCGATCGACGATGCCATGATGCTGTTGGCCGGCATCCAACGAATTGAATACTTGTTCATCTATCCCGACACCGGCGATTTGGTCATTGCTGGTCCGGCTGATGGCTGGCGAACTGACGTCGAAGGTCGCATGGTCGGCAACGAATCGGGGCGTCCGGTCGTGCGCCTGGAAGACCTGGTCGTGATGTTGCGGCACCTCGATGCTTCGCAAGCCGGCCGGTTCGGCTGCTCGATCACCCCCTCGCAAGAATCGCTGGCCCGCACCCAGGAGTTCGTGGCCGCCAGCAGCAAGACACCGCTCAAGCCGGGCAAAGCCGCCCGCGAAACCTGGCTGGCCAAGCTGCGTGACACCTTGGGCCCCCAGGACATCACCGTGTCGGGCATCGACCCGCGGACCCGCGTGGCCCGCGTGTTGGTCGAAGCGGACTACCGCATGAAACTGGTCGGCATCGGGCTCGAGCCGGGCACGGCCGACGTGCCGAGCTATTTGGACATGATTCGCGTCGCCCCGGGCCAGGCCCCGCCGGCACTCGACGTGCTGCGCTGGTGGTTCACCATGAACTACGACGCTGTTCAATGCGACGCGGCCCGCGAATCGTACGGCTGGCGCGGCCAGGGCGTCCGCGTGCAGTGCGAGAATGAGCTGCTCGACGACGAAGGCCAGCGAGTCCACACCGATCAGGCCAATCAGTGGAACCGCGAGTTTGCCCACAACTTTACCAAGCACTTCAACGCCTTGGCGGCCAAGTACCCGATCTACGCCGAACTGCAGAACGTGTTCGATCTGGCCCTGGTGGCGACGATCGTCAAGCAGGAGAAGCTGGATCAGCGCATCGATTGGCACGCCGTCACGTTCCGCGATCCCAAGCAGGTCGCCGTCTCGATGGAGCCGGCCCCGCGCAACGTGCAGACCGTGTTGAACCACCGCGTGGTCAACCAGAAGGACATCCTGGCGGCGATCAGCGGCGGCGTCAGCGCCGAGCCCACCGAAATCGCCGACACGCTCAAGACCGAGCGCGATGGCCAACTCGACTCGCGTCACAAGTACATCGTGCCCGCCAAGGTCGAGAATCGCCAATGGTGGTGGGACTAAGCTGAGGGTAAACGATCGTTAGCCCCCGGTGAGTCACCGGGGGCTAAGTGCGCAACCGAAGTCACCTCGGCGACCATTTTGGCGCGGTGCTGAGCGATGGCCCGCTTGCCGGTCCCGGCGCGGTTTCAATCATCACGTCATCGATCCACGCTTCACCCGTCCCGGTCAGCGCAATCGTGATCGTCAACGGCCCCGAATAGCGGGCCGCACGCAGCAAGACAAACTGCTGCCAGCGAGCGGTCTGATCGATCCGCTCGGCCAATGCCGGCCCGGTTTGCGAGTCGTAGATCATCACGCCGTCGTATGAGCCGCCGATCGCACCGGGCACATAAACCCAGCCCGAGATGCGCAGCCAGCTCCCCTGTTCGACCTGAACCGCTGGACTGGTCATCCAGACGGGCGGCACTTCCAGCAGCGCGGTGCCGCGTTCGGCCGAGGGCGTGGCCGACAAGTGCAGACAACCGACGCCCCCGTGCCGGAAGGTCGTCGACAAATCAACCTCGGCTTTGACGCCATCGATAGGGTATTGCAGCCGTTGCCAGCCGGCGTTGACCATCCGGCCAATGTCCTCGAAATCTCCCTCGGGCAATCGATTGGGCTGCCATCGTATCGTCGCCAAGGTCGAACTGAAAACCAGGTGTTCAGGCAGCGTCGAAATCGACGCCGCCAGCGGGCTCGACGCGGGCGAAGGCAACAAGCGCGTGGCCGCCTGCCAATGGGCGCGTTCGACCAGCCGCACGGGGCGCTGCGCCCGCCGGGCCGCCAGAACAGTGCCGGCCAAATCGTTCTCGGCCAGCCGCTGATCGGAGAGTTGCATGTTCGCCCGGGCGGCGCTGAAGTACGGCGTCGCCTCGGGGACCGGTCGTCCGGCCGCCGTGAGTTGAATGTCGATTTCGGTCGCTTGGGTCAACGCCTCGCCGGCCAGCCAGCGCTGCAACTCGGTCGT
Organism: Planctomycetota bacterium; assembly: GCA_018242585.1. Lineage (NCBI taxonomy): Bacteria > Pseudomonadati > Planctomycetota > Planctomycetota bacterium. Next base: position 19,589 of record JAFEBQ010000015.1, on the reverse strand, counting down.
GCGGCGTCCCGTTTCGGCCAAGCGCTGCGAAAGCGAGCGCACGACCAGCGGGTCTTGCGTCAACACGGCCATCGACGACATGCCGGCTTCGTCAAACGTGACCCGCACGCCCCCGGTGACACGTTGACGCTTGAATGGCGGACGCAACCCACCGGGCGTCAGCTCGTACGCCTCGGTCGACTCGGGCACGCCTGGCAGAATGAACGACAAGTTGTTGGCGGCGCTCTGACCAGCAACGTACTGCGCCCCCTTGCCCTGCCAGACCGGCAGCAGCAGCCGAGCCCGTTCGGTCTGGAGCATCAGCCCCTGCACGTCAGGGCTGATGGTCAGCGTTGGGTTGATCATCTGCTTGGGATCGCCCATCGGGCGAAGTTGGCGCGGGCCGCCGCTGAGATTGGGCGGGTCATAGCGCACGCCAGACACCGTGGTGACCTGGCTTCCCCCCGCTGTCCACGGTTCAAGCAATTGCAGTTCCAGATTCATCAGCTCGACCAGCGCCGCGCGATACTGCGTGGCCGCGTCGTTGGCATCCAACCGATTGTTCGAGCGGAACACCACCCCACGCGCCCCGGCGGCAATGGCCGAAAAGGCGACCGCGCGTGCTTGCTCGACCGACACTCGCGGCGGCTGCGCGCGCCCCTGGGAAAGGAGCGTCATTTGCTCGAACAGTTCCGGCGCTAGCTCGGTTTGCACCGTTACCCAACAAGGTGTGCCCGGCCGGGCCAGGCGGAGCCGCTGTTCAATCCAGTCGCGGAAGTCGGCCTGCTCGAAGGACGTGCCCAGCGGATCACGCGCGAACACCACCACGTCGAGCACCCGGCTGTAGGGCATGAGCTGCGTGATCGGCATACCGACCAGCGGTCGCAACATCCGCCGGTCACGGCGGCGAATCGACTCGGCCAGCTTACGCGTGGTTTCCAGGTCGGCATCGGTCAAACCCGAGCCCAGATGCCAGGCCGCCACCGCGTCGTACTCGGCCCCCCATACGCCGTCGCGGCCGACCGGGCCGTCGCCGCCGTCCATCGGCGGCGGAGCAACGAGCCACAACCCTAGTTGCCGCGCTTCGAGCAACTGCTCGGCCGCAGGTTGTGTCTCGAACACGACTCCATTGAATCCAAGATCGCGCAAGCGCCGGAGCGGCTCGCCGCGGTACTCGACAAATCGCGGGAAGAATGGCCGGCCATCGATCAGCAAGCTGCCATTCGACAACTCTACCGCCGTCTGACGCGCGGCGTCCGTCGTCCCCTGCCCCGTCATTGTCACCGGCGTGGCGGGCGTGCCAGACGCCGGCTCGCTGGCTGGCGTGACGACGCCGCGCACTTCCAGATCATCAATGAACATGTGAGATTTGCCGTCGCCGACGTAGAGGTTCAGCACGACCTGATCGATGTACGCTTCGCGCGTGTCGATCACCATTCGATGCTGCACGCGCAGGTTCCAGGTCTGCTGCTTGAGCGCGGACGCCGGGTCGCCGACTTGCAGTTGTTGCCACTGGCCGACGGTTGAATAGCCGCTGCCCGGCAACAGCAGCGTCATCGGCTGATTCGTCCGCGAATCGATGGCCCGGGGAAGCACGGCCCGTAAGTACATTTGCGCCCCGGGACGATCGCCGCGCAGCCAGACCGTCGGCTTCAATTCGGCGATCACCGGCGCGTTGCCGATCGGATAGACCAGGTAAGCCGAGTGGCCATTGCCACCGGCCGACAGCTCGACGTGCTCGCAGCCGTTACCCGTGTGGGCTCCTTGCTGGACGCGCTCGATGACGTCAAAGCGATACCGCGCGTCGCCGCCGCCGTCGCGCCAGGCTGACTCGGCGCTTTCAAAGCCGTCGCGCAGCGCTTGCTGGGCCAACGCAGGCGCGCAGCATAGTCCGATCGCGACGATGATCGCGCCAGCAAGGCTTTGAGTTGTCGCGTTAGGCATCAGGTGAACACCGCGAGCGCGGAACGCGACACCACGGCGCACCGCGTGCGCCACACCGCCGCGAATCGTTCGGGAAACCAATCCATCGGTCAGTCGAGTGCGCTCATCTCCGTGGCCGGTTGGCCCGAGCGCCTTCACTCGTCGGCGGATGTTGCCCTTTGGCAACACGTTGCCGCGACGGGCGGAAACGACGTAAGGCGTTAATTTATCAGCACTTGGCGTTTGCCTCCAGGCGAGTTGTGGCGTTCCGGCAACACGTGCGCCCCGCAACTCGTTAATTCGGCGGCTTACGTAACCAGTGGCTGGGCAACGAGTTACCGAAAACAAGTCGCGCCGTGTCGACGTTCTGGCACGGCGGCTGCATTTACCTCCTTGCACAGCAACCGAGACCACACCACGAGGAGCGAACCATGAGCACCGTCACCCCGACCACTCGTCCCGCCGTTGAAGAACTCCCCTACGACGTGGTCGAGCTCAAGGCCGCCATCGAGGCCATGCCTTTGGAAGTCCGGGTGCGGCTCGAACCGCTCGTCGGTCGCGTGGTCGAAAGCACCAAGCGCCGCCGCAAAATCATGAACCTGGTCCAAGACGCGCTGGGCCAGTTGCGGCTCGACATGAAGTACCTGGTCTTCGATCTGGAAGCCACGCGTCGCGAGCGCGATGAATACCGCCAGCAACTCGAAGGCGACAGCGCCGAGTAAACTCGCCAGGCTATTCCCCACCAGTCGCCGGCGCGATCCCTCTCGCGTCCGGCGATTGGTTCAAGCCTAGAGCTCGACTCCCATTCGCTGCATCACCATCTTCATGTCTTCCCAGACGTCGCGCTTGGCGTTGGGATTGCGCAGCAAGTAGGCCGGGTGATAAGTGCAGACCACCTGGATGCCCCGGTACTCGTGAAACGTGCCGCGCAGCCGGCCGATGGTCACATCGGTCTCGAGCAGTGACTGGGCCGCGATCGCGCCTAGGCAGACCAGGAACTCAGGCTGAATAATGCTCAACTGCCGCTCGAAGAAATGCCGACAATTGGCCACTTCGTCCGGCGCGGGGTTGCGGTTCCCCGGCGGGCGACACTTGAGCGTGTTCAAGATATAGACATCCTCGCGCCGCAGCTTGCACGCTTCGATGATCTTGGTCAGCAACTGACCGGCGCGACCAACGAATGGTTCGCCTTGCTTGTCTTCGTCGGCACCAGGTGCCTCACCCATGAACACCAGCCGCGCTCGCGGGTTTCCCACGCCGAACACCGTCTGGGTCCGCGTCTCGGCCAGTTCGGTGCAGCGTGTGCAGGCGACGACCTCAGGGCGGATGACCTCCAGCAGTTGCTGAGCTTCGGCCGGCGTCGTCGCGCGCGAAGCAACTTTCTCGGGCGCTTTCGCCGTCGGCGCGGGCGCTTTCGCTACCATCGGCGATTGCGAAGTTACCGGCGCTGGCACGGCCACTTCCGATGCGGCAGGCTCTTCCGTTGGCACGGCCTGGTGAATCGAAACCTTGCGCCGCGCTTTGGGCAAATGGGTCACGCCGGCGCGCTGCAGCGCTTCGAGTGTTTGGACGGCGGCTTTGCGTGCCGATGCCGACTTGGCCATGCTGCGTTATCCTTGGTGGTGTCTCGGGCCGTGCGTTGTCAGCCGGCCCAGCGGTGCATTCACGCCGCTAGTTCGGGGCATTTCGCGATGCCTACCGGACTCGGGGCGGCTGCATTATGATGAACGGCAGCGAAACTGCCTATGACTCCTGCGGGGTCGTCTTTTGGCGCGAGCTTCTCGCGCGCCCCCGTGCGCCGAGTGCCATGCAGCGCGGCCGGCAGCGCCGCTCGATCGTTCCTCCAGCGTGCCAGGTTTTCCGGTCATGGGCGTTCCTCAAGTTGTCATCGTCGGTCGACCCAACGTCGGCAAGAGCAGCCTGTTCAACTGGCTGGCCGGCCGCCGCTTGGCCATTGTCGATGACCGGGCCGGCGTGACCCGCGACCGTGTCACGCAACTAGTCGAATACGACGACCGGTTTGTCGAGTTGGTCGACACCGGCGGCATCGGTATCGTCGACGCGGACAACCTGACCGAACACGTCGAACGCCAGATTCAGATCGCCATCGATTCGGCCGACGTGATTCTGTTCGTGGTTGACACGCGCGCGGGGCTGACGCCCATGGACAGCGATATTTCGCAACGCCTGCGCAATGTACCGGCTCCGGTGATCTGCGTGGCCAACAAGGCCGACGCCCCGTCGCTCGATGTGCAAGCCGACGAGTTCTACAAGCTGGGGCGCGATCCCATCATTCGTGTTAGCGCCCGGGAAAAGCGCAACCGTGACGAGTTGTGGAGCGCGGTCTTCGCTGCTTTGCCCAAGCAAGTTGACGAAGAAACTCCGGCCGACCCGGTGATGAAGGTGGCGATCGTCGGCCGTCGCAACGTCGGCAAAAGCACCTTTGTCAACACGTTGTCACAGACCGAGCGGATGATCGTCAGCGAAGTGCCCGGTACCACCCGCGATAGCGTTGACGTTCGGTTCGAACTCGATGGCCAGGCGATGATGGCCATCGATACGCCCGGGCTGCGCAAGCGAAAGAGTCTGGCAAACGACCTGGAATACTACAGCCTGCATCGAGCCCAGCGCAGCATCCGCCGCGCCGACGTCGTGTTCATGTTCTTCGACGCCGCCGAGCCGGTCAGCCAGGTCGATCAGCAGCTTTGCGCGTACATTGACGAAAACTCCAAGCCCTGCGTGTTCGTTGTGAATAAGTGGGACTTGTACACCGGCAAGGTTTCGACCGAGGAGTGGGCGCAATACCTGCACGACGAGTTCCGCACCATGCGGCACGTGCCGATCGCCTTCATCACCGGCCAGACGGGCAAGAACATCAAGGCTCTGGTCAATCACGGGCAAATGTTGTTCAAGCAAGCCCGCACGCGCGTGACCACTGGCGAACTGAATCGAGTGCTGCGCGCGGTCATCGAGCGCAACCCGCCGCCGCTCTATAAGAACCGCCGGCCCAAGATTTATTACGCCACGCAAGTCGGCATCGAGCCGCCGACGATCGTGCTGTTTTGCAGCGACCCGTCGGCCATCAGTCCCAACTATCAGCGATACCTGATCGGCGCGCTGCGCGAGCGATTGCCCTATGCCGAGGTGCCGATCAAGCTTTACACGCGCTCGCGCAGCGCCGACGGAGCAGAGAAACGGCCGAAGGAACCGCCGCTGTTCGACGACCAGGCCGTCCCCGTTGCCAAACGACGCAAAGGAGAAGCGGCCGACGCGGAAATACCCTTGCCGACCGACTGGCAAGAGGATGCTGACGCGGACTTCGACGAATTGCCCGACGACGAGGAATGATTCTCCGCATCGCCATTTCGCGCATTGACCGCCCCCCCTCAACGACTGAGAGCCTCGCATGATCATCGGCGTGCCCAAGGAAGTTAAGCGTGACGAGTATCGTGTGGCCATGCTGCCCGTCGGCGTCGAGGAACTCCGCCGCGCCGGGCACCAGGTGCTGATCGAGGCCGGCGCCGGCCTGGGCTCGGGCATACCCGACGAGAACTACGCCGCTCACGGGGCCACCATCGTCGCCACGGCTGACGAGCTGTTCGCCGCGGCCGAAATGATCGTCAAGGTCAAGGAGCCGCTGCCGGTCGAGTGGCCGCGTCTGCGCCGCGGGCAGATCGTCTTTACTTACTTCCATTTCGCCGCCAGTCGCGCCTTGACCGACGCGATCATTAACAGCGGCATCACCGCCGTCGCCTATGAAACGCTCAGCGACGATCAAGGGCGCTTGCCCCTGCTGACTCCGATGAGCGAAGTGGCCGGGCGCATGAGCATCCAGGAAGGGGCCAAATACCTCGAACGGCCGCAAATGGGTCGCGGCATTCTGCTGGGCGGCGTGCCGGGCGTCGCGCCGGCCAACATCCTGATCCTGGGTGCCGGTGTCGTCGGCGCCAACGCCGCCAAGGTGGCGGCCGGCTTCGGCGCGAATATCGCCTTGCTCGACGTGAACATGGACCGGCTGCGCTACCTGGACGACATCACCGCGCCGAATGTCGATTGCTTGTTCAGCGACCGGCACACGGTGCGCGAACATCTGCGCCGAGCCGATCTTGTCATTGGCGCCGTTCTGATTCCCGGGGCCAAAGCACCGCGGTTGGTCGAGGCCGAAGATCTAAAGCTGATGCAGCCAGGCAGCGTGATTATCGACGTGGCGATCGACCAGGGAGGTTGCATCGAAACCAGCCGCCCCACCACACACAGCGAGCCGACCTACATGGTCGACAACGTGCTCCACTACTGCGTCACCAACATGCCCGGGGCCGTCGGGCGCACCAGCACGTACGCCCTGTGCAACGTAACGCTCCCCTGGGTGCTGCAGATTGCCAAGCGAGGAATCGTGGCCGCGGCAGAACGCTCGCGACCCCTCGCGCGGGCGATCAACATCATCGATGGCCGAGTGACGAACCGGCCCGTGGCCGAGACGTTCGAGCTGCCGTTCGACGACCGGTTCAGCGCGTAGCGAGTGATCAAATTCGTGGCCGGCGGTCGCGCGATTAGCCGGGCGAGCGCGAACGGGGAACAGTATTTACCGCGTGTTTCCTTCGCGGCGGGCCGCCGGGCCGAGCAGCGCATCGAGCCCGCGGTTCAGCCCGTCTTGCACGGCCGTGGCCGCCGAATTGCGGAACAGCTCGCCGGCCTGGCGATCGAGTTCTTGCCGGTCAAGTCCCGGCCGGGTAATCGTGCCGCCGACCGGCACGCGCAACAATTGATTGCGCAAGGGCGAGCTCATCGGATTGTTCCCCAGCCATTGTTGTGGCACCGGCATTTCGACCATCAACGCCAACGATTGATCGAGACCGACCGAACCTTGGGTACGGAAGCTCATCGTCGGCGTGGCCAGTTCGAGCCCCTGGTGGAAGATGCGGCCATTGACCATGCGGAACTGCATTTCCGATTCACGCTTGAATTGCAACGCCGAGTTCGCGCCCACGAGCATCGCCAGCTCTTGCATGATCGGGCCGCCGGCAATATCGACCGAGTGCAGCGTCAATTTGCCTGACAGGTCCCCCTTCGACGGAGCGGCAAGCGGCACGCGACAGTCGCTGATGGCTAGCGAAATCTGCCCTTGCGCGTGAGTCACGCCAGCCAACATCGGCGCGGCGTACGCGATCGCCTGGCCGCACATCTCGGGACTTAGCTCGACGTGGTCGAGCAATACCGCCGGCGCGTGCTGCAACTCAGCCGGCGCTGGCGACAAACGCGCCACCGGGGCCAGGTTCATGCGCCCGCCGCCAATCGGCAACTCGACGGGCAAGCAACGAAGCCAACCTTCGCGCAGATCGAACGTCAGCTGCGCCTTGTTCATTTTCAGCCCGTACAGATTCATCCAATCCCAACCCAACTCGGCCCTCCCGGTGAAGGGCTTGAGCCAGGCGTTCGGATCCTTGGGATCGAGCAGTTCAGTCGGCGTGTTCAACGGGCCAACGAACGAAAACGTGCGCGATTGCTGGCCGGCCAACTGCAAATTCGGCCCCACGTATGGAGCCACAATTCGTTGCACCTTGGCTAGGTCGTAATTGATTCGGCCGTCAACTTGCAGCATCCGCCGCGCGGACAGTTCCTCGAGCTTGCCGGCGACTTGCAAGGCCAGCATGTCGGATTGCAGCTCGCACTGCTTGACTTCGATCTTGTCGGACTCGCGGTCGTATTCCGCCGCGGCCAGCCAGCGAATGCTCGGCTCGTGCCACTGGCGGCTGCCGCGCGGCGTGGCCAGCACGTTTTCGGCGTTGGCGTCGACCGTGAGCGTGGTCTTGCCCGACTGGTAGTTGAATACCGCCCGGCCCTTGAACGCCCCACTCACTTCCCACGAACGCGGCTGGCGCGGGTCTTGGAACCAATCGAGCAGCTTGTGCAGATTGGCATCGGCGGTGATTTCGCCTTGGGTCAGGTGAGCCGAAGCGGCTGCCAACCCCAGTCGGGCGTCGCGCGAACGGAGCGTCGCGACCGACGTTTCAAGTGTCGCTTCTTTCAGATCGAGCAAGTTCTGCGCGCGATCCCAGCGCCCGACCAACCGACACTTGGCCGCAGGTTCATCGATGAACAACGACCACCCGTTGACTTGCAGCGGCGTGACCGAGAGTTCGCACTTTTCGACATCGACCACTGACGACGAGAGTTGCATCACACCCGTGACCTGCATCTGCCCTTCGGCGTTGAGCCCGGGCAAGGGCCCAATCGCCGGCGTCAAGCGACGCCGCCAGGTGCCCAGGCTTCCTTGCATGCTTAGCTCGACGGGCCAACTGGTGGCCACCGTCGGATGGGCGACCGGCGTGGATAGGTTCAATAACATTAAATCAGTGCCCGAAACCAGCTTTGCCTGGGCCGACGCGACTTGCTGCAGGTTTTGCTGCTGGTCCAACGACCCGCGGGCGCCAAACGAGAAGACCAACTGCTGCTCGGTCCAGGGCGCAGCGCCGGCCGTCGCCAATTCAAAGCCGTCGACAGTTAATTGCCCGCCGGTCTGGAACGCGCCGTCGGGTTGACGCTGCCAGGCCATTTGGGCCGTGCCGCGCCCCGCCAGGCGGATGTTCGACAGATCGACGAACTTGCCCAGTTCTTGACTCAGGCGTTGCAGGTCGAGCGTACTGTTCAGTTGGCAAGCGTCGGCCGTGCCGGCCCCTTCGACCTGGATGAAATTCGATTGGCACTGCAAGCGATCGACCACCAGCCCGCGTTGCTCGTCACGGGCGGCGAACGCGATCCGCAACGGCTGATCCCAACTCACCTCGCGACCATCGTGGACGGCCACCAGCCGGCTGGCTTCGATTCGCCCCAGCCAGGTGTACCCCGCCGGCTCGCGCCGCGTGTTGAGTTCGACGTCAAGCTGCCCCGACGCCACCTGCGTGTCGTCGCGCACCCGCAGGGTTTGCGGCATCAGCCGGGCCAACTGGGCCAGGTCGACCCGCATTTGCAGTTCGTTGTTGCCGCGCGACAGATGCCGCGCGATCTCGCGCGCATCCGTCAGATCGAGCAGCTTGTCCGCCTCGGCCACGTCGGCCTGCAGCGACAGTTTGCCAATGTCGCACACGGCCTGCAATCGTGTGACCCGGGCCTGGTTGTTCTCCCACGTCAGATCACAGGGGATATCCAGTTGGGCCAGCCGCAGAGGCTCGCCGCTGAGCTTCGGGACCAGGATGCTGAGTTGGCGAAAGTTGACCTGTCCCTTGGCCGATTGGCGGACATTGCCCGACTGGTCCAAACCCCATTCACAATTCAAGTCGCTCGACATCCGACCGGCGAGTTGGATGTTGGTTTGCAAGCGCCGCAACAGAACCTGGGGCAAGCCGAGCGGGAAGTCCTGGGCCTGGAGGACCAGACGCCCCATCGGCACTTGCCGACCGTGGGCGTCGGTGGCGCTGCGTAGCGAGACCTGAGCCTGGAAAGGTCCGCCTCCGTCAGCCGAACGGGCCAGGCCGCGAGCGGCAATGTCGGACACACCATCAGCGCCGTCGACGATGACTTGAAAATTGAGCTGCGACAGTTCTGATTGCCGACGTGCCAAGGCATCGTTCACCGTGATCGTGGCGTCAACCACTTCAAGTTGCAGATGTACGCTCGCCGACGACGAGGGCTGATCGCTGGGCGTTAGGTACTTGGCGAACATCTGCTCGAGGTTGCTCGACTGATCGTCCAGCACCACGTTCAGTTGCGGATTGGTGACCCGAATGCGGCCCAGCTGATGTGGCGACCAAAGCAAGTCCCATAGGCGTTTGTCGCCCTCCACTGCCGGCACACGCGCCACCAGTTGTCCGCTGGCGTCGGTCAGTTCGATGTCGCGCGCGGCGAGGGGCGACCACCAGCCAATCGACAAGCTGCCGACGGCCAACTTGCCGTCCAGGTCGGACGTGGCGCGATGAATGAGCTTTTGCCCCAACGGCGTCCGCGAGACCACGGTTGGAAACGCGGCCGCAAACACCACCAGCAGCACCGCCGCCACGATCAAGCAATGCCAGAGCCGGCCGCCGCGCGGCTTGCGCTTGACTGGGGTGAACGGAACGGCATCCTCACCGGAGCGACGGACCTTTTTGGTCGCCATCGTGGCGTCTCGCTTTGATTCGACGATAAGATAGTAGACCGTCGGCGCGAGCAGACTGGCGGCGAGTCAGATTCGCCCTGCCGCGCCAACTTCCTAAAATGGCGGGGCATTCTAGCGAGGCTGGCAGTTCGGACCTAGATCGACTGCCGCCGGCCCAAATGCCAGCACCGGCAGTGCGTCCCTGACCGGTTGCTAGCGAGAGCTAAGGGGACGTGATCTAATGGCACGCCGTACCCAGCGGCCACGTCAACGGTCGAGTATTTGAGCCCCATTTCGTCTCAGTCTTGCCCCATGCGAATCCTGATCGCCAGTCACGAGCCCTGGGACGATGCGCCGGTCGGCCGGCGCGTCGGGCAACTGGCCTCGCAGCTAGCGGCGGCGGGGCACCAGGTGCGTCTGCTGGTGGTCGATTCAGGCGAGTTGGCTGGAGGGCGCGCGGCCTCGCTGTCGGCGGGCGTTTCGCTGCGTCACGCGGTCTGCCGAGCCGGCGACACGACAGCGATGGTACCGTTTGCCGCGCCGCGATTCGTGGCGGCCAGCGAGCACCAGTCGTTCGCGCGCCTGACCGATCAGCAAGTCGATCAATATCGCGACCAACTTCGCACGGTCTTCGACGACGAGATTCAGGAGTTCAATCCGCATCTGGTCCATGCTGAGCATGTCTGGCTGCTGGGGCATTTGGCCTTGGAGGCAGGTGTGCCCTACGTGGTCGAAGCGTGGGGAGCCGAGTTGGAACTGCTGGCGGTCGACAAGCGCTGGCTCCGCTATGCCCGCGAAACGGCCGAGAACGCTGGCCGGATATTGGTCCCCAATAATGACGTTGCCCAGCAACTGCATCAGACGTTTCCTGGACTCGAAACCGAGGTCACGCTGACGTCGCGTGACGACGTGAATACACCGGCCGGGCGCGACAAGCTGCTCGACGTTTACCGAGCCGTCGTCCGCGCGCGATGCGGCGACGTGCCGCTCGATTAGAATGAATGGCGATCAACTTTGCGCCATTAAACCAACGACGACTACGTATCATGCCCGACCCCTCGCCACGTCCCAAGGCCGAAGACATTTGCCCGCGGCCGGCTTCGATTCCAGAAAACATTCACTCGCACGCCCCGCCGATCTACCCGGCCAGCGTCTATCGCTGTGAAAGCACGTCCCAGGCCGAGCGGTTACTCGCCGGCGAAGAAGCGGGCTTTGTCTACAGCCGCGACGGCCATCCCAACGGCGCGATGTTGGCCGAAAAGTGCCGCGAGCTGCACGGGGCCGAACGGGCGGTGATGTGCAGTTCGGGCATGGCGGCGCTGGCGGCCGCGGCGCTGGGGGTGCTTAAGCCGGGCGATCACGTGGTGGCCAGCAATCAGCTTTACGGCCGCAGCCTAAAATTGCTGGTCGATGAACTGACCCGCTGGGGTGTCGCGTCGTCGGTGGTCGATACCTGCGATCTGGCTGCGGTGCGTGCGGCCTGTACCAAGCAGACGAAACTCGTCGTCGTCGAGACAATCAGCAACCCGGTGCTGCGCGTGGCCGATATTGGGGCGCTGGCCCAAGTAGCCCACGATCACGGGGCGGCGCTTCTGGTCGATAACACCTTTGCCTCGCCGGCCCTGTGCCGGCCGCTGGAGTTGGGCGCCGACCTGGTGCTCGAAAGTCTGACCAAAGTGATGAACGGGCACAGCGATGTGCTTTTGGGAATGTTGTGCGGCCGGGCCGCGTGGTTCGAGCGGATTCCCGGCACGATCGGCACCTGGGGCCTTTCGGCGCCGCCGTTCGACTGCTGGCTGGCTTGGCGCGGGCTAGCGACATTGGCCGTGCGATTCGAGCGCGCGGCGGATAACGCCCTGGCCATCGCGAAATGGTTGACCGGGCGCAAGGAAGTGACCGCGGTCCACTACCCGGGACTGACAACTCATCCCGATCACGCGCTCGCCCAGCGACAATTCGGCGAACGGTTCGGCACGGTGGTCACAATCACGCTCGGCGGCGACACACCAGCGGCCGACCGGTTCATTGCCGCGGCGCGGCGCGTGCCCTTCTGCCCGTCGCTGGGGGAATTGAGCACGACCCTATCGCATCCGGCCTCGACCAGTCATCGCACCTTATCGGTCGAAGCGCGCCGGGCGCTGGGGATCGAAGGAGGAACGCTGCGGCTGTCGATCGGCATTGAGTCGTGCGAGGAAATCAAGCAGGCGATCGCCGAAGGCCTGGCTGCGGTGTGAGCCCGATTGTCCGCGAAACGACGCAATTCCCTTAGCGTCGATTGCGGCTTATATTATTGAACTCGTGATCGGGCAGATTTTGGAATCCATCAGAGGATGCGAACAATGGCGTCGGCGTTATTGGGTGTGCTGGTGATTACGGTGTTGGTGATCTTGGCGGTCGGCGTGACGGCGCGAATGACGCTTGGGCAATAGCACCGCGGTACACGCCATTAGCCCCCGGTCAATGACCGGGGGCCTTGTGAATCGCGCTTTGGCAAACTCTTTGCCGATGGCGAGTGGACCCTCATCCGGCCTATCGGCCACCTTCTCCCCGGGGGAGAAGGGTTGCTTCGTGCTCGGTGATGGACTTGGCGCTGTTGGCGTTCGACGGCTCTAACGGCGCGGCTTTCTTTGTGGGCGGCGTTCGGCTTGGGCGGTGTAAGGGTCATCGGGCCAAGCGTGTTTGGGGTAGCGCCGCTTCAACTCCTTGCGCACCTGCGGGTAAGTGTTGGCCCAAAAGCTGGCCAGATCGTTCGTGATCTGCTCGACGCGCAGGTTTGGTCCCAGCAGGTGGAGCAGCACCGGCACGCGGCCGGCGGCCACCCGGGGCGTCTCGCGCAGACCGAAGACTTCTTGAATCCTCACGGCCAACAGCGGCGGCTTGCCCACCTCGTACTGCAGGGCAATGCGGCTGCCGCTGGGCACGGCAATGTGCGTCGGCGCGTCCCGATCGAGATTCACCGGCCGCGCGCCACGATCGAGCGTCGCTTGAATGAACGGCAACATCGAGCTGCGCCGCAACTCGTCGAGCGAACGCTTTCCTTCACACCAGCGCGGCAACACTTCCTGGCGCAGCCAATCGCCAGTGATCTCGGCGATTTCCAACTCGGGTATCCAGGTTCGTAAGCTATTCACGCGAGCGATGAATTGCCGGGCCGCGTCGTCGTTTTCGAGCAGTTGATCGAATCGTTCGCCGGCCTCGGCCGCCAGGAGCTGCGACGAGTCGACAGCATCGCTGACCGCCGTGGGCGTTTCTCGAATCACCAGGTCGCCATAGCAGGTCTGCTTGAAGGCCACGACCGTTTGCCGCTCGCGATCGAAGCGGGCCACGGTTCGTGTCGACAGCATCTCGGCCGGTAGCCAGTCGGGCTCAATGGCCGAGGCCAGACGCACGACGCTTTCGCTCTGACCGAGTTCCTGTAGTTCGACGCAAACGAACATATCGGCCCGGGTCACGGCGCTCGACCGATCGAGTCGCACGCCGCGGCCACCAACCATCACGGCGCGAGGACTACCCGGCTCACGGCGGCGCGCCACCCGATCGGCAAAGGCCGTCAACAGCGCGTGGCGCAGCGCCTCGTCGGCGTCAAGGTCAGGCCGCTGCGGCCGGCCAAACAATTCGCCGACGTTGCGAACAAGCTGTTCGGCCACTTGCAGGGCGCTCCGCGCGCCCCCCCGATCGAGCCGGCCGGCGGCGTGCTGCAGCGCGCCCGAGCGTTCAAAGGCGTCGAGGGCCGCGATCCGATCGGTTAAATCGCAATCCGAGGCGTGACTGGCCGCCTCGCGAGTGCGCAAAAAAGGGTCACGATCGGAAAGCAACGCGGCTGCCCGGGCGGCGATCTCGGGGTGTCCGTGCCGGTGGCCGTCGATCAACAGTCGGGCCAGGCGCGGATGGACCGGCAGCCGCACCATCGCCTGCCCCAGTTCCGTCGGCACGCCATCGGCGGTGGCCCCCAAGCGCTCTAACAGCTCCAGCGCACGGGCAAGCGATTCGGGGCGCGGCCGCTCGTACCAGGGGAACGTCTGCAAGTCCCGCTCGCCCCAGCAGAGCAATTCGAGGGCCGCCCCGGCCAGGTCGACACGTTCGATTTCCGGTGGCGTCTCGGCCGCCAGAGCCTGTTGCTGGCGCTCGGTCCACAGTCGGTAACTACGCCCCGGCGCCGTGCGACCCGCGCGACCGGTGCGCTGGGCGGCCGACGATTGCGAAATCCGTTCGAGTTGCAGCCGATTCATGTCGAGCGTCGGATCGTGGCGCAGCACTCGGGCGTAACCACTGTCGACCACGGCCGTCACGCCGACCACGGTGACCGACGTTTCGGCGACATTAGTGGCCAGGATCACGCGCCGACGCTCGCCGGGCTGCAAGACGCGTTGCTGCGCTTCAAGGGGCATATCGCCGAACAATTCGAGCGTGTCGAAGTCATATTTACCGGCGACGCCATTCAAGCGCTCGCCCGTGCGACGAATCTCGCCGACGCCAGGCAAAAACGCCAATACATCACCCGTCGTTGCATCGAGCGCACGTCCCACGCCCGCGGCGACGAGGTCTTCGAGATCCCCCTGCGGCTCGTGCCGAGTGTATTCGACCTCGACGGGGTACAAGCGGCCGCGGCTTTCGATCACCTCGGCACCCAGCCAGCGGGCGACCGGTTCGGCGGCCAACGTGGCCGACATGACCAGAATCTTGAGATCGGGGCGGACTTCCTGCTGCACGCGGCGAATCATCGCCAGCGCCAGGTCGCTGTTCAGATTCCGTTCGTGGAACTCGTCGAAGATCACCACGCCGACGTGTTGCAGCAGCGGGTCTTCCTGGACCTGGCGCAGCACGATCCCCTCGGTGGCCACCAGCACGCGGGTGGCGGCCGATGAGCGATTCTCGAAACGGACCTGGTAACCGATCTCGCGGCCCAGTTGCAAACCCGTTTCGGTCGCCATCCGCGTGGCCGCGGCGCGCGCCGCCAGCCGGCGCGGTTCGAGCATCACCACGCGCCCTTGGCCAGCGAGCCCGGCCTGCCAAAGTGCGGTCGGCACGCGGGTCGTCTTGCCCGCGCCCGTCGGCGCGCAAAGGACCACTGCCGGACGCTCGCGCAGAGCCGCGATCAATTGCGGCAGCACTTCGTCGATGGGCAGCGGAGCGAGCGCCATGCGCAGGATCGTTACTGGAAAGAGCCGCCGCCGAAAAAAAGACGCCCCCGGCGAACGCTCGCCGGGGGCATTGTCTGTTCAAGTGATTGCAACTCACAACGCTCAATACGACATCGCCGATGCGATCAATCGTCCGAGCGCGAGCTGGCGATCAGCTTGATGAACTCTTTATTGGCCTTGAAGCGGCCCAATTGCTTGGTGAGCTGTTCCATGGCGTCGACATGGTGCATCGACGACAAGGTCCGCCGCAACATCGTCACGGCGTGCAAGGTATCCGGATCGAGCAGCTTCTCTTCGCGGCGCGTGCCCGACTGGCTGATGTCGATCGCCGGCCAGACACGACGGTCAGCCAGCTTGCGATCGAGCACCAGTTCCATGTTGCCGGTCCCCTTGAACTCCTGGAAGATCAGCTCGTCCATGCGGCTGCCCGTGTCGATCAGAGCGGTGGCCACGACGGTCAATGAGCCCCCTTCTTCAAAGGCGCGGGCCGTGGCGAACAGCTTCTTGGGGATGTCGAGGGCCTTGATGTTGACGCCGCCGCTCATGGTGGCGCCGTTGTTGCCGACCCACTTGTTAAAGGCGCGAGCCATGCGGGTGATCGAATCCATCAGCAAGAACACGTCGTGCCCCAGCTCGACCAGCCGCTTGCAGCGTTCGACGACCAGTTGCGAAATGCGGACGTGGTTTTCGACATCGCGGTCGAGGCTGCTGGCAATGACTTCGCCATTGACGCTCCGCTGCATGTCGGTGACTTCTTCGGGCCGTTCGTCGATCAACATCACGAACAGCTTGACCTCGGGATAGTTCTTCGAGATCGACTGGCTGATCTGCTGGAGCAACACGGTCTTGCCCGAGCGCGGCGGAGCCACGATCAACGCGCGTTGCCCGCGGCCCAGCGGCGTCAGCAGGTCCATCACGCGCGGGCTCAGCGGCGTCGCGCCAATCTCCAACTGCAGCCACGATTCGGGATTGATCGGCGTCCGCGTGTCGAAGCCTTTGATGTTTGGATATTCTTCCGGCTTGATTCCGTCGACGTCGGTGATCTCGCGCAAGCGCGGACCTTCCTGCTTGCGAGTATGGGCGGCCATGCCGTTGACCAGCACGCCCTCGCGCAGGGCATAACGCTCGATCATCGTACCCGGCACGAACGGGTCGGTACGCTCGCGCGAGTAGTTCGTTTTGGGGTCGCGGAGAAAGCCATAGCCATTGGGGTGCAATTCCAGCACACCGGCCACGGGCATCAGCGGCACCGGTTCGCCATTTTCGGTGGTCTCGGGCTCATACGAAGGGTTGTATCCTTCGCCGCGTGGCATCCCGCCCCCCACGCCTCCGCCGCCCTGACCGAAATGTCGGCGATGATGTCGAGGCCGACCGCCGCCGTGATGAAAACCACCACCACCCCCGCCGCCACCACCCGGACCGCGGCCACGGCCGCGTCCCCGCTTCTTCTTGGTCATATCAACTTCTTACCTGCTACAGAGAGTCCGGCGTGGGACTGTCGATGGCTGCCCAGCTTGGGCCCGCGAAGGCCCGCACGCGCTGAGTCGACTTCGCTCGACAATTGCATCATCCGGCACTCGACGACACCGACGGACGCGGGCTGGCCATAAAGTGGCAACCAGCGCGCCGGCGGCGGAAAAAAACCCGTCGCTAAGGCGACAGAAACCAACAGGAATGCGCGTGGCGCACATTTGTGCCGCGCGAACATTGCATCACTTACGACCCACAACGGTCGTGCGCTCGCGCCAGTTCATCGGGCGCTGCGCCGATCGATCGTGGCTTCAACACCACGGCTTACTTGCGGCGGAATGCCTGGGGAACCTCGGGATGCCAATTCGTCGCACCCGAGACCTACCGCGAACCAACTCGCACCGCGCACACCATGACGCCGTGACGAGCGGAAACGCTCAGGCAATACCTGCCATGCGAACTTGCCGTGGACGCATCTCCGATTGCTCGGAATGCCCCAAAAAACCTGTGGCCAAACACACCATTTGGCGAGTAAGCGTGTGGACCTTGGCCGGCCTTGTGGAGGGGCACTAGCGTGATGACCCGTCCTGGGTCCACCGCTAGCGAAACGCCAAAGGCAAAATACGTGTGGGGCCAGCCCATCCAACAGGGACGCGAAAGCTCACGATGGCGAAAAACTCGCTGTATCGTCCGCAACTGACCGTGTGCGAATCAAACCTGATCCGCCGATCGCTACCCTGCGGGAGTCCACGCTAAAACGCTTGGGGGCCAAACGCTTGCTGAACCAGTGGCCCGCGGGCTTGGCACCGCTGCTGGCTTTTCCAGCCGCAATTCGGGGCCACCACGGGCCGAGAGTGCCTTCTGCAGGCATTAACTCGTGTAACGCTGGTCAATCTTAACCGGCCATTAGCCCTTGTCAAGCCAACTATTTAAGGACTTAGGTCGCGCTGCCGTGCTCTTGGGGCAACCTCGCCTCGGACACTTGGGCCGCCATGCCAGCAGCCAGGAACCGCAAATTTTACGCAACCGTCACCACCCCTACGACCGATATAGGAGCAACAGCGTCGAGCGATGAGCGTTCGTTTCAGCCCGGAACCGACTGCCATGTCATCGGTCATGAAAACCTGCAGCGCGTTGATCCTCGCGCTCGCCTGCGCCGGCACCGCCCGGGCCCAAGGCCTGACCTGGGAAACCGATCTGAACACCGCGCTGCAAAAAGCAGTGCAGTCCAACAAGATGGTCATCGTTCACTTCGGCGCTGTCTGGTGCAAGCCGTGCAAGCAGCTTGAACAAAACGTCTTCAACAAGCCCGGCTTCGGCAGCGATCTGCAAAACTCGTTCGTGGCCGTGAAACTCGATTTCGACGCCCATCGCGACCTGGCGCAGCAATGGGGTGTGAAGGCGATTCCAGCCGACGTCATCCTGACCTCGTACGGCAAATATGTTGAGCGCGTGCAAAGCCCGCAGAACGCCGAGAGGTATGTCGCGTCGATCTACGAGGGCGCGCTGCGGGCCAAGAGCAAAGGCCCGCTCGCCGGCCTGCTGGCTGGTACGCCAGCCGGCCCGTTGCAACCTCCGGCGCCGACAACTCAGCCCGCCGCGCCCGCTCAGCCGAGCGCGTCTGCCGCAACTCCCCATGCCACGGCAGCAATGCAAACCGGCTACGGCGCCGCGACGCCAACCGCTGCGACATCAAATCAATCTGCCGCGGCCTCACCTGCCGCGCCCTTGGGTCCGGTCGGCTTGCCGCCGGGCGTGCCGCCGCTGGGGTTGGAAGGAAACTGTCCGGTGGCGCTCGTCGAGCGCAAGAACTGGGTTCCTGGAGACGCGCGCTGGGGCGCGATTCACCAGGGGCGCACGTACTTGTTCAGCGGTCCCGCCGAACAGCAACGCTTCTTGGCCCAGCCCGATCATTACAGCCCGGCCCTGGCCGGCAACGACCCGGTTTTGGCCATTGACCAGCAGCAACAAGTTCCCGGCGCGATTGCTTGCGGGGTGTTCTACTCGCAGCGGATTTACTTGTTTCAGAGCCCAGACACGTTGGCCAAGTTCCGCGCCAATCCCGATCGCTATACCTCGGCCAGCGGCACGATTCGCTAGTTCGACCGCGAGCCGAGCCAAAACGCATTTCAAGAGGAGACGGTGTCGTCGGTTGCCTGTGATTGGTTGTCGATGATTGAGAGTTAGTGCCGAGGGAGCGATTGGTGCTGCCGCGGCGGGCGGGGCAGGTTCCGCCGCACAGCAAATCATCGACAACCGATTCCGGGCAACCGACCACGTCGTCTTCGGCGTTTCAAGGGCCGACGCCCCCGCCTTCATGGGTGTCGGTTGATCATTGGGTCGGCGAATTCGCCGACGTCGCGACGCTCATAACAGCACCAATCCGATAACGTGGTGTGTCGGTTGATCATTGGGTCGGCGAATTCGCCGACCTGATGGCTCGGTCAAGATGGAGATTGCTGAACAGTGTCGGTTGATCATTGGGTCGGCGAAAAACAATACAGGGTCGGATTCGTGTGTCGGTTGATCATTGGGTCGGCGGGGAGGGGTAGCCATGCGGTGATTAGTGTCGGTTGATCATTGGGTCGGCGAATTCGCCGACTCGACCTCGAACATCGCTTCCATCGCGTCCAGATAGGTGTCGGTTGATCATTGGGTCGGCGAATTCGCCGACGCTGGAGCGGTTGGCGGTGTGGGAAACACTGGGGCAGTGTCGGTTGATCATTGGGTCGGCGAATTCGCCGACTTGAACTGCCGCAACCGCGGCATGTCTCTAACTGTTCGTGTCGGTTGATCATTGGGTCGGCGAATTCGCCGACTTCTATCCCGAGTTCGTGATGCGCCTCGCCACCGGAGTGTCGGTTGATCATTGGGTCGGCGAATTCGCCGACGCAACGCGCCGCGTAGGGCGCGAGTGCGGATGCTTCTGTGCGCGGTGTCCTTTGGAACGGCGAATTCGCCGACGTCAGCACGCCCGCCCAAGTGAACGGCACGGGAACCTGTGG